>NZ_CAUQJB010000039.1:0-41629 GCF_963518325.1 uncultured Vagococcus sp.
TTATTCTATTTTGAGTAAAAAAAACTGACATGTAACCTTTAAGCGTACATTCAAACGGCTGTTTTCGTTATGTCTAAACGTCGCTAACAACTGAGACACATAGGGTATCTGAATGAAAATAAGTCATGAAAGGTTGTTTCAACTAATCCCTTTAAACGCGACATCCCTTCAAGTAGCTCAAAGTCATTTGTTATGTTAATATCGTGCTAACTTTTGGTTTATCACGTTATGACAATTGAAAACACGTCATGAGAAGTTGTCTCTATCATTCCTGCTAACGATACAGTTATTACTATTTATATCATAATCAGCTAATAGATGTCGAAGTTCTAACTTTCCAATAGAGAGCTTAACTTTCCAGAAATGGGCTTAATCTTCCAGTTCTTTTTCTGTTGTTGTTTCTCATTGTTGATATTAAGGGTATTTGGTTTTATTTTTAAGAAAGTTATCCTGAAAAATGGAAAGTTAAGGCTTTTTCTGGAAGGTTAGATTGGTTAGAACTCCATAAGATGGAAAACAGTTAACGGATAGTTCAACAAGGTTCTGCACTGGTACCGATTATTAATCAATATATAGAGCCAAAGACATGGACCTGTGACTGTTTGGTCTCAATCGTACCGCATTTATCTCAACCTTATTTTTATATTGTTGCCATACTGTTGTCAACAATAGACTTGTATACTAATAACAGAACCATCAATCAACCTATCACAACTAAATGGAGGATTATTATGAAAACAATTTATATCTATGTACTGGATACTTTAGCTGACTGGGAACTGGGGCATGTTACCTCAGAATTAAATTCTCGACGATTTTTCAAAAAAGATGCGCCAACCTTATCAATTAAAACGATTAGTTACTCCCTAGAGCCCATCACGACGATGGGAGGAATGACCATTGTTCCTGATGGCTTAATTGACGATATTCTTGTAAGTGACTCAAGCATGCTGGTATTACCAGGAGCAGATACATGGAGTGACCCTAAGCATGAGGCTATTCTCCTAAAAGCCGACGAGTTACTGTCTATAAATGCAACAGTGGCTGCTATTTGTGGCGCTACTGCTGCACTTGCCAACGTAGGCTTGCTAGATACACGCCTACATACAAGTAATGGTTCAGGTTTCCTTGAAATGTTCTCCCCTCACTATAAGGGTCAATATTTCTATAGAGATCAGCCATCCGTAATCGATACTAATCTGATTACTGCTGGTTCAACTAATGGGTTACTGTGGGCGAAACAAATTATTGAACAATTAGGTGTCTTTCAATCAGACACGCTAGAATCTTGGTACAAGTATTTTAGTACTGGTGACGCCAACTATTTCTTTGAACTTATGCAAACTCTGCCTTCTAACAATGAGGACTAAATTAATTGAATCAAAAGAAACCTACTAAAATTAGTAGGTTTCTTTATTTTTTAAGCATCTGTTGCCTGCTTCTTATTGTCGAACTCTGTCCATTTATCGACAATTGTTTTCTGCCAGGTCAAATCTGCTTGAGATGGTACACTAAAAGAGCCACTTTTTGAACTGAAAGCTGTTTTTGTTTGTGCCAATCCTTGATTAACGGCGGCTTCTAAAGTCTCAATGTCTGCAAAAAGACTTGGTGATGTAACATTGAAAAGCATTAACTTTCGCAGTTTTTCTTCCAAATTGCCTTTGAGCGCTTCATACATACCAAGCATCAGTCTATTAGATGACAGTTGGGCGCTCTTTGTCGCATCTGGTGTCGAATAGTCGTATAATTCTCGACTGATTTCTTCGGCTTGTGCAATTAAATTATTAACTTGTCTGATTTTTTCTTCCAGTTCCCATTGTTTTAAGTCACCACTGTCTACATCCGAGATGTAAGCTTCTGGAAAATTTCTAACAGCTTCTGCCACGGCTTCTGATAATAGGATCCCACCCTGGGCCAATGGATAAAGGACTTGAGCAAAATACGCTTTAGCAGAGTCATAAGCTTGTCCTGTTAGGAAAGGGCTGTTCAGGGTAAATTCATTGATGGCATTTTTCAGTTGTTCATAACCTTGAATTTGTTTTTGTGTCATGCTACTAACACTGTCTGCCTGAGCTTGTGAAGCAGACACATACATGTCAACGCTCATAGTTTGGCTCCTCTATCGCTCCTTTTTTTTCATGAGCTACATCGTCAATCTCTTGTTGCACCTTCTTTTTAGCGCTGATTAAGTTATCCTCATCATTCTCCAAGTCGCTCATGATCTTGCGTGATTCTTTTAAATAATCGTCTCTAATTGATTCGTAAAAATAATTGCCGTCATTTTTATAAAACGTGTGATGTAATTCGGACATAAAATGGCCCGATTCATGAAAATGTGCTTCGTATAATTCTTTGATTTGTCTGACTTGTTTAATCTCTCTCGTTAAACGGTCTTCTTTTTCCAGCAGTCGCCGCTCTTGCTGGTCCAGTTCATCCCAATGTTTCACTAGAACAGCCCCCCAATATTGTTCCTTAAGTTTTGTCCCACTTGATTATCCATTGCTTCAAAATTTTCTGCCACGCTTTGAATATTCGCTGACGCCAGTGACACGGCACTGGCTATTTCTTGAGCTGTTATTTGTGCTGAAGTTATGGCTTTCAAGGCAGATGCATTGCCTAAAACTGTTGTTTGAGTGTCCGTCGCCACAACTGATTGGCTAATGCTATCAGTTGCGGCTTTTAGTGCCGTTGCTTTAACACTCGCACCATCTAAATCACTCTTAATAGTTGACATAACTACCTCCTTTTTATATCCGTTTTTTATAACTAATTTTATCATAGTTTTATGTGCATTAATACAACAATAACAAATTATCACCTTCTATCATAAGAGTAAATAGACATCTTAATTATCTAAAGTTATCCTCACCCTCTCGGACATCACTAACTGAACACTCTATTCCCTCCCCCTCTAGGTCATACATAATCATTATTTCTGATCAAAAGCATGGACTCTCTTACTGATCACTCTCTTATCTTTCAATGTTTGCCGTTTTATTAAAACACCGTAATGACATGAATCCATGCATGTTTATCTCATGGCTCCTTCCTCAGTATTCTTACTATTAATCGATTACCCCATAATAGTCATCTAAACGAAAACTGATTATATAATCGATTTGTGGAATATGCATCACTTGTTGGGCTACTATCGACAATCAAAAACCGGTTCACTCTCAGAGCATATTACAAATGAACTGTCCTATTTTCAAGTCAAAAAAGAGAGAGCTAAGGCCCCCTCTAGATGCTTAATCAGTTAGTTTTAAGTTACTCGCTTCTCTTTTTCAATTTAGTTCAGTCATTTAACTCTCATATAACCTAGCTAGCTCATCGATTCGACGCTTCATTTCTTTACGGATAGATGATGGCCCTAAGCACTGGCATTTATTGCCAAAACTTAAGAGAATATTGTAGTAATAATCGTTCTCTATAAAAGGAAACTGAACCACGTAATGCTCAGGATCTTCTGGCAAAAAGTCTTCGTAGTCACAAAAATCCAAGACCCTATCCATAATAGAATGATGAATCCGAATGTTGATCTTGGTTTGCAGACTTGCAAGCTCATCATTAAACTCCAGTTGGGGCGTTTGAAAGGCTCGTGGTAAAAAAGACTCTTCTTCAATGCGCAGATTGGCTAGGCGAGTTAATTTGAATAAACGAAAAGCCTTTCGCTTAAGGCAATAGCCTTGACAGTACCAGTGGCTACTTTTTAAGACAAGCTGATACGGTTCCGCTCTTCGGGCAGTTTTAGTTCCGTGACGGTCGGCATAATCAAAAGACAGTAGTTTTTGTTCCTGTAAGGCCTTTTTAATCAACTCCATATGAGGTTTGATGTTCCTGTTGCCCATCCACGAACTTAAGTCGATATGAACGTGATTAGCTTTTAGTTCAATATCCTTGGCTTTCTCAGCTGGGATAACCCCCTTAACTTTCACAAGGGCGTTTATCAGTTCATCCCCTCCCATCATCGTGGAAAGACCGGAAAGTCCCATCAAAATAGTAGAAAGATCGGCTGTCGAAAAAAACTGCTTATCAATTTTGTATTTTGGCATAATCTCAAAGCCACCTCCCACACCGGAGGTTGAACGAACAGGAATCCCCGCCCGATCAATGGCATCGATGTCGCGATAGATTGTCCGCGGTGATACTTCAAATAGCTCTGCTAAAGCCTGGGCGCTGATGCGCTCTTTATCAAGGAGGATCATAATAATGCTGATCAGTCTCTCTAATTTCATACAACTGCCACCTTTATGGTCATTTTATTTTAGATTGTTGCCATACTAGTGTCAACAATAGCATGATATAGTAGCACTATCAAGAGAGGAGTCCCTATTATGACTAAAAAAGCTTTAGTTATCAGCGACATTCAAAACGACATCACAAAAAATTACAAAGAGATTATTCACAAGATCAATCGCGCCATTGATTGGGCTGTCAGCTTGGGGATTCCCGTTGTTTATATTCGACATGAAAATTTATCACCTGGTACAAGGACTTTTAAACCTAATACAACTGGGTCGGAACTGGCTTCAGATTTGAAGGTGGTCTCCCAAACTATTTTTACCAAATACAAAGGAAATGCCTTAACCAGTCAGGCCTTTATGGCTTTTATTCGTGAAAATGACCTGTCTGAGTTTTATATTGCCGGAGCCGATGCGGTGGCTTGTGTGAAATCAACCTGTTACAACTTACGCAAAGCCAATTACGGGGTGACGGTTCTGTCTGATTGTATGACCAGTTATGATAAACGAAAATTGACTGAGATGCTCCACTATTATGAAAGTAAAGGAAGTCAGGTCAGCACTTTAGACGAGCTATTGCCATGAGCTTATGATGATTAACTAATCTTAACTAAATAATCTCACTTTTACTATTTCATCTTCACAGCTTTTTCATACTTTCAGGCTATGATATACCTATACCAACAAACAACCCTAACAAAACTTTTTCATTAACAAATCTCCGGCCCTCAGTTCTCCAACTGAGGGCTACTCCTTTGTATTCAATGATAACTTTTGATTAACTCTCTAAATAAATAACCGAACTAATTTCAACCTTAAAAGGCAGATTCTCTTAAGAGTCTGCCTTTTTGCTATTATCTTAAAGTCATAAGTGCTAATTAAACCGGTCCATCCCTTGAAGGTACAAAAGATTTTCAATAATAAAATGGGTCTGTGACCAAATGCTGCTGATTGCAAATTCCTTCGGGTATTTATCCCATGACCACGTGATCGGCCACGCCCCGTTCGCCTCTTGTGTCTTAAGGATGGACTCACATTCGTAATCTGCCACGTCTTTATTTTCCAAATAAAATAAACTGTTTTTTGTTCTAAAAAAATGGGAGGGTTTCGCTACATAATTCGTCCACTTAGTAACATCTTTCTCGATCCCATTGTGGACGGCGCTTTTCAAATGTGTTTTTAACACGCCCAGCTCAATCTGAGATGGCAGGTCATCTGTTCGTTCAAGAAAATCTAACAACCGGCAAAAACAACTGATTTCATGCATTTCAATTGTGCCATTCTGAACTATTTTGGCAATGGCCTCTTGAACGATCTTGAGTGCTTTCTGATAGAGCTCTGAAGAACTATCGGCTGTTTTCAGTATAAAACCTGCCAGTATCGCCGTTGGGTTATAGCCCATGCCACCATAAAAGCTCATTTCGGTTTCTTTTGAATACTCCCACCAAGCAGCATGAGGTCCTTCGTTATTAGATGGGACTTTTAAGAACCACCCTTTTTCAGTTTGAAAGGGCGTCTTTTCCAAATAAGTCAGTATGCCTTGAACCATGGGATCTGCCGGGTCAAAAAAATCAATATCTGATAAGATACTTATTGCCGTCGACGTTGCCAAAGGAGACGATTGACTGTTCCAAAGGTCAGGCTCTATTCCATGTGCAAACCCACCATCCTCATTTTGGTAGTAAGCCAACGCCTTCAACACGTTTTTCTGATTGCCCTTTTCAAATTGATAGCGCCAGAGGGCTAAATCCACTGGTCTGGCATTTCTGTAGATAAATTTTCTTGCCTTATGAACGGCTTCCACACGCTTCAACCTCCTTGACTGTTTAATTAAATCCTCTTTATCTTTTCATTATATAATGAAACCGCTCTATTTGCTATCCTCTATTGATAAGTGGTCTCACGTTATATCGGAATTATTTTGGAGTCCTTTAGTAGTCGGCAACTTATATCATTCCTTAAAGAGGAAGCCAATCACGTCAGCATGATTGGCTTCCTCTTCATGGTTGTCTCTAATGTTGTTAGAACAGGCTTAATCCAAAATTTCCGCCAAGCCATCTTTTCGCAACTGTTCAAGATTAGCAAGCATCTGATTAATCACCTCATCTGAATGGCGTTCCCATGTTGCTAGTTCGGCTACTACTTTTAAGGGTAACTGACTCCGAAACGAACGGGTCGGATTTCCCGGAAAACGTTTATCGGTTAGGTTAGGATCATTCTCAAAGTCTCCCAATGGCTCCACCACATAAATTCGCTCTTGTCCATCTCCCTGAGCTAATTCTGCTCCCCATTTAGCGGCTTCCAATGTACCAGTAAAATAAACATAATTAGAAATCCGTCCTGTTTCAAAATTAGACCCATGTTTAGGATTTAACTCGTCTCCTAGCTTTAGTTCTGCTTTGGTGCCATGAAAAAAAGGGCCGTTGTCAATTAACGTTTGTGTCATCCCTATCGCTCCTCTCTTTCTCTCAATTATAGCATTATTGTTCTATTTTGATACCTGATAATACCTGTCCCCTTTTAAGGTGAGAGACTTACCTCTTTCTTAACCCTTTCGTCTATCTTTTACTGATTCTCCTTCACAGCTTTTTCATATTTTCAGGCTATTATTAAGACAAACCAACAAACAACCCTAACAAACTTTTTCATTAACAAATCTCCGGCCCTCAGTTCTCCAACTGGGGGCCACTCCTTTTTTCTATAGATAACAAGTATAATAATTCCTACTAATCTATTTTCCCTAACATCACTCAGTTGACGCCCACACGTTGAAGCATATGCTATCAAACCAGAAGGTAAATGGAATCAGCTAAAATTCGCCTTAGCCATTTATAATGCGAACAATTAGAATCCCCTTCGATTAACTCAAGCTAAATAGAGCCCCCTCGGACTCTTATCCTAAGTCTGAGGGGGCTCCTTCTAAAAAAGATGATCTATCTGAGGACTATTCAACTGGTAATTCCTCTTCCAAGGCTTTTTTATCGGCTATTTTAAAGAATGGGTACCAAATAACTACGGTCATCGCTAAACAAGCCAAACCAATAAGCAATAAGGTGATCCCACCTCTAAATAGCATGATAACAAGAGCTGGTGTTGTCCATGGAAACGAGACTGTTGGATTGTAATTAGCGACCTTAATAAAGGTTGCAAATAGCCAGCCTGTTGCTCCCATAACTAATGGCCCTACTGCCATGGGGACAAAAAAGATTGGGTTCATAATAATTGGCATCCCAAAAATTAAAGGCTCATTGATATTAAAAATTGAGGGAACCACAGTTAGTTTAAACATCTCTTTATAACGCTGAGACTTAGCTGTGGCCATGGCAATCACCAAACCTATGGATGAGCCTTGTCCGCCAAAGCCTGTTCCGCAGGCTAATCCTACCAACGAAAACATTAAGTATGGTATTTTTTCACCAGCTGTATAAGCCGTAATGTTAGCGATGGCGTTAGCCATTAAAATAGGGGTGATGACACTGTAAACCACTTGTGGATGAATGCCAAAATACCAGAAAAAATTAGCTAATGTTAATATTAAAATAAGCGACAACGGCGAGCCAACAATGTCTTGTAACGGTATTTGAATAACTCCTGTAATGAAACTAAAAATATTCCCATAAGTTGAAGCAAACGGCACATACTTAAAGAATAGTCTGATAGCAAAGGCTAAAATCATGACTGTCCCAGCAATAAACGATGGGCTTAATGACTCAGACACATTTGTTGGGACACTCTCTGGCAGTTTAATGACAAAGTGCTTCTTATTTAAGTATATATACAGCTGTGACACTAGATAACCCATCAATATGGCCACTAAAATACCTGATGCGCCAATATAATCCGTGGAAAAGGCATGTAATTCTTTGACAGCACTGACTGTTACATCTGCTGGCAGTTCTGCTACGCCACCATCCACTGTATGAAGGACGTATTTTTGCGGAATTAAGATCAAAAAACTAGCCAGTGAAAGCAACCCGGCAATAAATGGGTTATACTCCTTTGCGTTAATTTTGACAAAACTATAGGCAAATGAAAAAGCCAAAAACAAACCTAGGGCATTGATGGTGGCATTCTGTGCGGCAATAAAGTCTTCGTATAGCCCGACTTCCGTCAACCATGTTTGCCAGCTTGGAACCGGAAAGAATCCCACAATCATCAGAACAGAAGCTCCTAAGGTAATTGGTGTCATTCGCAGAAAGGCATCTGTTAAGGCTTTTAAAGAAGGGACTGCTGTTCATATATAAAGCAATTGGTCCAAAAAACTTATCGATAAATTTTTCCATTTTTTCCATCTGATTCATTCCTTTCAATTAATTGAGAGACAGCCCCAATCATACCTGCTGTATTGCCTAATTTAACACGTGATAGTTGGGGGAATCCTAAATTTTCAATGACCGTATATCGGGCGAGTAACTGCTTCACGGCTTTTTCGATACCAGCCATGATGATTGGGCTGTCACTTACCCCACCTCCAATTAAAATCTTTTCAGGGTCAATAGTGACCGCGATATTTAGCAATAAAACGGCTGTATTTTGATAAAACTCACCCAAACTCTCCGTGGCTTTTTGGTCTCCCTCTTCAGCTAATTTTAAAATATGAGGAATATCGACTGTCCAATCGGCTGCGTTTGGTTTCCCTAATTTTGTGCTGTAAATGCGACACAGACCAGCAACAGCACCACAGTATAAACTAGCCGATTCGTATGCCACTGGTTCTGTTTTTCCCAATCCCATCAATGCCATCCCAAACTCACCAGCAGCACCTGTCCGCCCTTTTAGCAGTTGCCCATTCACGATAATTGCCCCACCCACGCCTGTTCCTAAGGGAAGACAAACAAAATTCTGACAATTTTTGCCATTGCCAACCCACTGCTCCCCATAACCAATGGCATTAGCATCATTCACTAAGACTATGGGTTTCCCCGTTTGCCTAGCTAGGAGTTGACTAACCTCTATTTCATGAAGGCCTACAATTGCACCTGAGGTAATCAGGCGATTCTCATGGTTGATAACACCTGGGATACTAATGCCTATCCCCTTGATCTCATACCTTTGTTGCAAGAGGGAACTAATAGCGACAATCGTTTGAACCACTGCTTGGGGATTGCTTCGATCGGTGGATTGTTTATCGGAAAACAACAACTGCCCTTTCCGATTTACCACGCCATATTTGATGTATGAGCCACCTACATCAATTCCAATATACGTCATTGCTTCTCCTCCATTAGGCCATTCGCTTCAATCAGTCGCTGATACCAGTAAAAGCTGTCTTTCTTATGACGACTTAAATCCTTTAGCTCTTCATCGTCTCGATTCACATAGATAAAGCCATATCTTTTTTTAAACCCTTCATGAGTACTGATTAAATCCAAGGCACTCCAAGGACAGTACCCAATAAACTCAACGCCGTCATCAATGGCTAACTTTAATTGTTTCACATGTTCCGCCAAGTAATTGATGCGATAGCTATCGTGAATATTATCTTCTTCCGTTTTCCTATCCTCTTGGCCTAACCCATTCTCAGTAATCAACAAGGGTAAACGGTATCGCGTATATAACTGATTCGCCGTAATTCGCAAACCTACTGGATCAATCGGCCAATTTGAAAACTCAGTTGATTGTAAATAATCATTAACTTCTGTTTTAAAAAATCCGGCAAGTGAAAAACCTGACTGCTGATCTTTGATTTCCTTTTCCTCATTATCTGAAGCGGCTGCCGTCATGGAATTATAATAATTAAACGCAATAAAATCAGCGGTATTTTCTTTCATTACTTGACGGTCCTCATCTGTCACATCAGGTTCTGCGTCTAAGGCTCTTAGTAGTTGCATGGCTTGATGATTGTATACCCCATAAACGGCGGCGTCCAAATATAACCAGTTTCTAAAAGCACTCAGATACTCGGCTGCCATCGTATCTTCGGGCTTTTCCGTTTTAGGATAGACACAAGTAATGTTAGGCGCTGGTCCAATCTTTCCGCCGTATTGTCCCTCATGATAGGCCTTCATGACCTTCGCCTGTGCCACTAACATATGATGATTACTTTGAAAGACTTCCTTCCAACTTGGATTACTACCATCTAAAACTTTACTGGCCAATACCAACATATTTTGTTCGTTGATTGTTTGCCAGTAAGTAATGCGGTCACCAAAGTGATCAAACAGCACTTGACAATAGCGAACAAATTCATCAATCGTTTGCCGATTATGCCATCCTCCTTTTTCAGCTACGGATGCGGGTAAATCAAAATGAAAAACCGTTGGGATTGGTTCAATCCCATTTTTAAGAAGTTCATCGATCAAGTTGTTATAGAATGCAATCCCCCTTGGATTAAGCTTTCCATATGGCATAATACGGGTCCAGGCAATTGAAAAGCGATAGGCTTTTAATCCCATTTCTTTAAATAACGCCACGTCCGCCTTATAACGATGATAATGATCGGCTGCTACTTTAAAATCGGTGGTATTAGGAAATGGCTCCCTAATATCTTGGACAGACGGTTCTTTGCCATCCTCGTTCCAAGCTCCCTCCACCTGATACGCACTTGTTGATGCTCCCCATAAAAAATCGGTTGGAAAAGTTGTCATCAGTTCCTCTCCTCTCATGAATTTAGCTTAATTATAGTTGAGAAAGCGCATTATTTATATTATAATTCTCATATCTATATCATATTTATAAGCATTTAAAGGAATGGAGGACCCGATGTTTAATCAATTACAATTAGTTAAATCATTTTTAAATTACCCTTTTGCTTTGTTTCAGAATAGAGATTGTATTTTTGACAATCAGATTGATGATTCAGATGTACTGATGTCCTTTTCAAAACATTTATGGGATTTATCTGATACCGATCACATTTCTTTGGATTACTTTCGGGGGTTGGTATTTGCTTCGATTAAATACATGCTTCACCTTGAATCATATATGTTGGTGCTAGCCCTTAGGGAAAAAGAAACCGAGTCATGGTCTGATCATGAATGGACCCTTTTCGGCCAGAAAATCACCTCCGCTGTGGCTATTTTAACCGAAACAACCCCTTTCCCTATTAAACGAATAGAAACGGGGTTACAGACTAATACAGCCACTGTCATTCAACAGACGGAAAAAAAAACAACGAAGCAGTCCCAAGATTTTCTTGATAACTATCAACTAGAAAAAATTTTTTCAAAACAATTAAAGAAAGGGGATACCATTGCCCTTAACCAACTATTATCCAGTATGGTCAAAATTAATGACAGTCAACTGTCTGCTAATAAATTAACCGAACAAAAGTATCGTCTGGTTTCGTTGATTACCTTAATGACCCGTTCGGCTATTCAATATGGGTGTCATCCTAATGTGGCTTACCCTTTATCAGATAAACTAATATTAAAAATGGATGGACTGACTGACGAAAGGGAGGTTAAGGCTTTTCGGATTTACATTATCAATGAACTTTCTATCCTTATTCGAACCCGGTCAACTCGTTATTCTTCCGAGGTTGCCAATCTTGCTGCTGAGTTCATTCAGCGAAATTTATACGAAAAAATTCAACAGTCTGATATAGCTGATTACGCCTCTGTACACCCTAATTACTTATCCTCTGCTTTCAAAAAAGCTACAGGTAGTTCCTTGCATCAGTTTCTTATTAACGCTCGTATCGATGAAGCGAAATATTTACTGAGCTATACAGAGCTCTCTTTGAAAGAAATTTCAGAGGAACTTTGCTTCAGTAACCAAAGTCATTTTTGTAAATTATTCAAGGCTCAGACAGCTTATACCCCTAAAGAATTTAGAATTCTTTTTTAACCAATCTGATCCAAAAGGTTACCATTCTTCTATTGACACCACTCGCTAAAAAACGGACGTTAACAAGTTGAATATCAATTTATCTAAGATATCTTAATAGCTTGATATCACTAGTTTATCAGAGTATCTCTGATCTAAAACCATTTTAATGAACGGATATATATTTATTGACAATAAAAAAAATAATTCCTCCCTAAGTTAAATTAACTTAGGGAGGAATTTAATTGTGGTAGCAGTCTCACCTTCACAAAACTTAAATGCTAACAAAGCACTAGATTTATTGCCCTATAAACTATTGACTTTTTCGACACGCGCTACTGATGAACTAACTTTGTATCACTGGCAAGAGGAAGCGGAACTTATTTTTTGTGTCTCTGGATCATTCAAGGTCTATTCATCAAGTGAGTCTTATTTCTTAGGTGAAAATGATTTTATTTTCATCCGGTCAAATAGGACCTACGCAATTCGTGGTTCTGGTATTAGCCACTGCCTAATCATTCATTTCCCTCTAGAGTTGTTGAATTCGTTCCGTCAATCTGACTACTTAAAGTTAGTCAATCCTCCTATTCCGCAATAAAAAGCAGAAAAAATAGAAGGTCTATTTAAATCCATTTATTGCGATCTTATGGGAGATTGTTTTACCAATCATTTAGAGTCAATAGCTAGTATCCTTGATGCCCTTTTTTCAATAACTAGTTTCTACGACGTTCCTTTCTTAGCTTTAAATATGGATAATCAGACTCAGTCTAAAACCCAAAATAGAAAAATAACTGAATTTCTTCACCTGAACTATCACCGTGACTTAACCATAAAAGAAGTTGCTAACCATTTTGGTTACAACCCCTCTTACTTTTCTAGATTATTTAAACGTAGTATGGGGATGACTTATTCAGATTATTTAAGCTCACTCCGTTTACAAGCTGCTACCACTCAACTAAGAGAAACCGACATGTCCGTTTTAGATATTGCGCTAACCAATGGTTTTTCTACTAAATCACTTAATCATGCATTAAAAAAGAAATACAACCTTACTCCAGTTCAATATCGAAGAACATACTCCCTATGATAGCCGAATGACTAATTAGCCAACTCCTCATCAATTAATTAATGACGTCTCCACAATCGGTCTCTCAAAAAAACACCAGGATCTAATTTCCTGGTGTTAAAAATTTAGTCCTTTCCAGTTAGTTAACCACCTCACAGGAGTAAAAAGGCCTAACTGGTTTTAATCAATCACGGTGTCAAAAAGGAATAGCAAATAGATCGTTGGGTATGCCAACGCTTTATCGCTCAAAATTCGGAAGGTATGTTTTCCTTTCTCTCCATACTCTATTTCAATCACGTTTTCTCCCGTGACATAATCTTGAAAATAATACGTTTCGCCCATTTCTACATACTTCAACCCATTTTCTTCAAAAAGTTGCCCTTCTGCTAAATTTTTTGCGACGTTATTATTTCTCACCAAACTAATCTGCTTATTTCCCCTTTGCCATGACTTATAAATATAGAACGCTCTGATGCCCTCCGCTTTATCCTGTTCCTCAAAGGATAAGAACGAAAGTGACTCTATATTATTGTCAAAGAAATTTAGACCTTGTTCTTTAATTACATAAAAGTCTCTGTAGGATGTGTTTTTATTGTCAATAACACCGATATACTCATGATTATAAATAAAATAATCTCGATAGAAACTTCCAAATAGTGCATCAATTCTTTTATGCTTAATAATGATTTTACTTCCTTTATCCAATTTAATCCGATTATAATCCTCAACTGACTCAAAATCTGAATTAATAGTTGGAACTAAGATATTCCACATTACAATAATAGCAATCACTCCACCAATAAAACAATTCTTTTTAGTAAATAACACTCTCTTTTTGATTTTGCTTTTCATCTATTCTCCTTTTACTATTACCACCCTTTGTAACAGATCAGTATGTTGCCAGGTTCTCTGCCCCCTCTATTTTACAGACTTATCCAATCAGATAACATAGGCTTTCGACTCATAATTTTTCCCCAAAACGTCAAATTATGAGTCGAACCAGTCTTGACTTTTATTAGAAACATTGCTTATTCCCACTTAATGACCATAAAAAAATATTAAAACACGTTATGCTTCTAAATCTCCATTTATCAACAGAATTAACTTCACATCCTAAAGGAAAAGACAAAATCCATTAGACCTTCATTTACTCTTAACCCTTTCGTCTATCTTTTACTGATTCTCCTTCACAGCTTTTTCATATTTTCAGGCTATTATTAAGACAAACCAACAAACAACCCTAACAAACTTTTTCATTAACAAATCTCCGGCCCTCAGTTCTCCAACTGGGGGCCACTCCTTTGTAAAAAAGCTCTGAACTAGCCGTCAATTTAGACGATTCGTTCAGAGTTTTTTTGGTTGAACGAGTGATAATCGACTCTCATGGTTACTAACAACTTGCTGGTGACATGATAGGCAGCCCCCGACTGATTTACAGTAAGGAAAAAGCCGCTGGTAAGTTATTAGCAATATGAATGATCATCGATGTTCCCAGTCGTTTACTCTTCAGATAGACAATACCAAAAATTAGGCTTGAGACACTATACAAAGCAACCATAAAGATATTACCCGGTGTATGGGCGAAGGTAAAGGTAATGATGCTCACCAACAACCCTATTTTAGGGGAGTCTTTAAACCAGTTGTTCATGATATATCCGCGAAACACAATCTCTTCAAGAATAGGAGCCACAATCCCAATACATAAAAATAAAGCACTAGTTGGAATATTCTCAAAGGCATTATTAAGTAATGTGGTTCGATGATTGCCATTGTCCACTTGAAAAAATAAAAGGAGATTGCTACTAAGTTGCATGACGACATAACTGGCAATCATTAACCATCCATTTTTTTTACTGACTAAACCTTTAGGTGAGCGCAGTAGCTCAAATTTTTTAGCAATAGCTAGGCCTATCAATAACAAAGTAAAAACACCTATCAATGATAGCAGTGCGACAAGTCCTTTATTCCATCCATTTAATTGTCCAACATTGCCTATTATAAAGGCTGTCCCCTGTGGCAGTTGGCAGAAGAGAAAAAGTAAAATAAATAATAATCCTTTTTTGATATGATAGGTCATTTGTCTTAACTCCTTTAAGTTATTTGTGTCTACATCATATCAAGCTATCGACAGGTCCGGTCCTTTTATTTCTTGAATGGTCGGCTTTACATCCTAAATAGTTCTCATTGTTTAGTCAATAAAACCACCTTCAATTGAGTGGTTAATTTAAGTATGATTGGACCTGTTTTTATTTACAGATGATCTTTTATTAGTCGCTTGCTCTCTCAAAAAGAGTGTCATTGATTGTGTGTTGTTCTGGTGAACAAAAAAAAAGACTCTATAGACTAGTCTTCACTAATTGATAGAGTCTTCGATGATTAGGGAATGGTTAAGACCTGCCCCGGATAAAGATCTGGTGTTTGGAGGTGATTTTCACGTTGGATGGTCATCACATCCACGCCGTAACGTGACGCCAACCGGTATAAGGTATCCCCTGATTCAACGGTATAGGTTTTCGTCGCAACTGGTTCAGCCGCCGGAACTGCTTCTGTGTTAGTGGGCGCGTGATTGTTCGTTTCTGCCTGTTTTTGCGGTTCTTCTCGTTTCACTGCATTTGCTGGTAGCCACAATTTAGCGCCGGCAAATATGCCGTCTTCTTTTAATTGGTTGACTGCCATTAAGTCTGCGATGCTGATGTTATAGGTGGACGCGATTTCTTCTAATGTTTCACCTGATTTAATCGTATGATCAAAGGAAGCTTTGGCAACTTTGACTTCTAGTGGTACCTCTGACTCTGGTGGTACAGCCGTCTCTGGTAGCCTTGAGGCGCTGGTTGCAGTTGTTTCCTGCGAACTCTCCCTTTCTTTACTGGTGGACAGCATAGGACTGGTTGAAACCATCGGCGTCTTGCTGGGCTTTCCTTCGCCAATTTTTTCCTCTGTTAACAAACCGCCCAGAATGAAGAAGGTCGTACCAATGACACCGGCCGTTCCTAATCCTATGACAATTTGAAGCCATCTACTGCCAAGTTGATGGCGATGACGTTTCTCTTTCACCACCGCTCGAGTAACCGATCCTGATCGGCGGCTTCGACGAGAAGTCGGAATCGTTTCCGGTTCCTCTACTTTGCGCTCCATTTGACTGGTTAGGCCATCTTCAATAAACGCTTGTTGTTGTTCGATGGACATTCCTTGGAGCGCCACTAAATAATTTTGATAAGACTCAACGACTGTGTCACAGGGGCCAAACTCTCTCAAACGACCGAACTCCAGCCACAGTAGCTGATCACAATAAGGGATGAGTTTTTCCATATAGGGGCTAAACAACCAAATGCTGCCACCCATTAATTTTAATTCCTCTAAGCGAGCCAGCACTTTTAATAGAAAGCGCGTCTTTAAAAAGGCCAGACACCCGTCAATCATGATGACCTGAGCGGTTCCTTGTAATTTAATGCTCAGTTCCAACTGAGCTCGCTCTTCCATGGTGTATTGGCTAATTTTTTGGTAATAGCGCTGGCCTAGTTCTGAATAGGCTTCACAGCGTTTAAGTAATTTTGAGGCCTTTTTTTTGGAATAGCCTTGGGATTGATAAACCTGCTGGGCATAAGCATCTCCGGTCTGTTCGCTGCGGGTGACCCCTTCTAAATCGATGTTAACAATCGGCCCATCGTATCCAGCAAGGGTTCCTTTTGAAGGTGTTCCTTTTCTTCGCAGTATAGCCGATAAGGCGTCCATGCCGGAATCTTTCTCGCCAATAACCCCTACAATCTGACCAAAAGGTTGCTCCAGTGTAATGCCATCTAATAGTTTTAATTGATAGGTGCCAGTTTTAATCGTGGTTCCCGTTGCTTCGTACATTGTAACGTTATCCAGTTGCCATGATTGTTCGTCCAATTTATCCCCCCTTTCCAAGTATCTGTGTCTTTACTCACCGCTGGCAATTTGAACCGGCGACTGATTCTCTGAGATAAGCTCCTCGATGGTGGCTTCTAATTCACTGATGTATAAATTGGCCTGATCCAGGGTCTTTTTCTGAGCGTCAATGGCTCCTTCTAATTGACAAATCTGATGGTCTTTTTTCACTAATTCGGCTTCAAGGGTTGCCACAATGGTTGCCATGGTTTCTTTTATCTCACCTGCTAATTGATTGACTGCTTCCATTATTTCGTGCTCCTTTCGCTTAAAGTTGAAAGGGTAAAGACACTGGGGCTTTCTACTAGTTCACGAGTATACTTATGGGCCGTTCCCAGTGACACTTCACAGGCATTGGCGATTTCCCGTAAAGATTTTTTTTGCTTGGTAAACATAAATTGAATGCGATCTATCTTTTGCTGACTTAACTGTGGTCGGCCCCCTTTTTTGCCTTTTTTTAGAGCCCGTCTTAAACCAAGTTGTGTACGCATGCTAATTAACGATTTTTCTCGATTGGCTAAAGATTTAAGCAAGAAAAAGTAGGTTTCATCTGACTCCACCTCTTTTTCGATGAAATGAATCTTAACTTTTTCATGTTCCATCAATGTCATAATGGGTAAAATCTGGCTAATCTGCAAACCTATACTTTCAAGGTTAACCACGACTAACTCATCTTTGGTGTGCGCCATCACAAAATCTGAGAAGGAGGCCAGTGCCGATTGACCGTCCACTGCCTGAACTACTAAATCACAGTTACCTTCTTCGTACAACCTTTGCCATTCTAATTCATCGTGCTTGTTTATTGTGTATCCGATCTTCATGAGTGTCTCTCCTTTGGCTATGGCCATTTTATTTGAACGATGCTATATCACTGTTTTTCTGTCGCGCTTCCCCTCAGGTTCAGGCGCTTAACTCCCCTTATATGAAACAATAGCTTGTCCATTTACTCAATAAAACTGAAGCTTAGTCTCCTCAGCTCTTTCAATAGGGGGACAAGCTACACGGTTGCTTGTGCTCCTTACTGCTGTTCATCCTTCGGCTTCGACTCTACTTCCTTCATGTAAAAAACGTCATAAACTACTGTTAGCTTAAACTTTTCATCGTCCACCTCTGCTGGTTCTTCTGGTGTCTCCTCCAGAGCTTCGGCTATTTTTTCGAAAATGCTTTCTGTCTCATAGGTATAAGAATGAAACCGAATGAAACGCCCATCGGCTTCCAAGGCTTCGGCAAACGTAAACAGCTGTTCCTTCGTCTCGGCACTAAAATCAAAGGAATAATTACCTACTTGTAAGAGTTTACTGGGGTCCGTCTCTGCTTGGAAAAATTCTTTTTCTTCCAGTGTGGCTCTGCTAATCCTAGCGCCCTTAGTCGCTAAATTAGTTTCAATCATCTCAAAGTAACGACGCACCTCAATTTCTGAAGGGATTCCTTGGATGTGGGCTGAATCATATAAGCCAGGTTGTTCGGATAATAATTGTTTTTCAGCTTTTACGACTTGGATTTTTTCCATTATGTCAGCCGTCTCTTTTTCGATGCTGTTAACTTGTGTGTGTTTTGGTGCGACAAAAAAGAAATACATCCCCACCATTGCCACAACAGTTGCTAGAAGCGCAATAATTGTGACAAACTTAATCGTCGTTGTAAATACTACTTTTTTCATTTGCCCGCTTCTCCTTTTATGGCCAGTCTTTCAGGTACTATGTTTAATAGATAGGTTGTATTGGCTACGGTCAGCTTGTCACTTTTTTTATCACCTGTCATCGTTTTAAAATGAGCGCTATCCACCCAACCAATACTTGACAACTCATCTAATGTGGCGCCAATATGCGTCAATGTTAAACTTTCAGCCTCTAAGGTGACCGGCATGATGTTTTCTCCTTGACTGGTTTGTTGAACAGCCGATTCAGCATCTGCAACTTGATTATCCTCTTCTGCTACCGCCAATGAATAGGTCAAAACTGACATCTGGTTCTTTGTGACTGTTTGATCAATTTCACGCAACAAGGGTGAAAACAAATAGCTAGTGCTTTTTATTTCAGCTAGTTTGGCTTGCATAAGACTGGCTTGTTCTTTTTTTAGCTGATCAATTTCCCCAGTGGTTCGGGCTAATACGAGACTTTGTAAATTCTGTTCTTCTTGCTTGGATCTAATCTGGCTTTCAGTAAGCAAACTACTTAGAAACAACGCAATGGCTCCCACGATTAAGACAATCACCACCACCACTGCTGAGTACAATGGGGCTCGATTTTGTATGTTTTCTTGTGGCAATAAATTCACGTTCATGGATGATTACACCTCTTTCATTGCCAATCCTAAGGCTAAATTGTAACGGGCCGGAATTTTTTTACCGGAACTATCCTTGGCCATCCCTGATAGGATCTCAAAGGAAATATCCAACTCTTGTTTAAACAATTTTTTGACGGTGGTTTGCAACAGGGGATTATCGCCAGTCACCATCATTTTGCTCAATTCTTTGTTGACTGAAATAACGGATGAATAGTAATAAAGGACATTACTAACCACCTCGCAAAGCCGTTTGAGGGCTGCTTTTTCGACTTCTTCGTCAAAAAGCCACTTAATTCGGTCATCATCGGCTTCTATATCGTTCCAGTCGACTGACTTAACGTCACGATTTAACAACCAATCGACTTCTTCAGAGTCTTCTGGTGCCGGTGCCCAGTGTCCAGGATTGTATTCTTCGTATTGGGTATAGATCGGAATGTCTTTTTCAAAAATCGTAAATGTTGCCACACCACAATCCACTTCCAACAGTAAAAAGCTGTCGCTGCTTTGTTTTTTGCGTTTTTCTTTTATGATCCGTTGATAAGCGAGGGAGGTAATGTCAACCGCTGCGGCATATTGCTTGACCTTTTTTAAAGTCGTGGCTACTAAGTTCAAGGATTCTGCTGGAGTTGCCACAAAATAAACCACTTGATTGGTTTCCACTGCTTTACTTTTGCCGCGTTTTTTCTTGGTTGAACTACTAGTTTCCGTCACTTCAATTAAATCAAAAACGGGATTCTCGAAGGGCATTTGAATGCCATCTCCTAATTCCAAAAAGAGAAACTTTTTTATTTCATCTGCTTTCATTCCTGCTGGTAATTCAACGGACTTAATTAAAACATTTTGGTTAAAGGCAGCATAGACCATCCCTTGATTGCTTAAATGGTAACTGGAAAAGATCTTTTTAAAGGCTTGCCTTAAGGCGGAATCGTTTTTTATTTTGCCGTTTTTTATGATACTGGATGGTAAGGTCTTTTCACCGTATTTTTTTACGACTGGTGGGTTGATACTTTTCATTTCCACAAAGCGAACGATATTTTTTTTAATATCTAGGCCAATATAGGTTGGCCTGGTTTTCTTGATTAATGCCATGTTCTCACTTTCCTCACGTTAACATCTCATTTATAATAAATTTGATTCTGTCAAATTGCCCACTTAGTACGAAATAGGTCAGATAGGCACCGATTGCAATAAAGGGGCCAAAGGGAATATAGCGACTTTTATCAACCTTGCGAATCAGTTGATATAGGCCATAGATCAATCCCAAAACAGATGCCACTACTAGTGTGATCAACGTTCCTTGCCATCCCAAAAAGAGCCCTAAGACACCAAATAATTTGATATCGCCACCGCCCATGCCACCTTTGCTTAAATAGCCTAATAAAAATAAAAGTCCAAATCCTATGACGGCGCCTAAAATGGATGACCACCATGGATTGAGTGGGATAAACAGACGCTCGACCACAACTAAACCTAAAAAAAACACTAGAATCTTGTTGGGAATTAACCGAGTGGTAATATCCGATACTGAGATTATCACTAACAGACAAACCATCGTCAGACAGACTAAGGTTTCCCAATGCCATGACAACAACCAGGGCGTAACCGCAAATGCTAGTCCCGTTAAACATTCGATTAATGGATACACGATGCTCAATTTAGCGCCACACTGCTTGCATTTCCGACCAATCAGAAAATAAGAAACAATTGGAATTAATTCGCCGATTCCCAATTGGTGACCGCAGTCTGAACAGTGTGATCGAGGTTTGATAATGGATAACTTTTTAGGAACCCGCTGCCCCACAAGCATGCAGAAAGAGCCAAAGACCGTTCCTACTATGAAGAGATAACTATATGTAAAAATAATCTTAATAGGCATTTCAGGACTCCTTATCCAGTTAATAATTTTTTTGATAAAGGGGATGTCTATAAAATCCAACATCCCCATATTTTTACAATTTATTCAGCAAACTTGAAATCAGCTCTTTTTAATGAACTAATTTGCTTATCATTCACTGTATGTGCTTTATTCTTTTTCTTGCCAGCAAGTAAAGCATCATCTGCCACTGCAATACTAAGCACACCATTTGCATCTTTTGTCACAATAATCTTTGCTGAATCTGCAAAGGTTACTGCTTTTAATAGGCCATCAGTTATTAACTTTTGAGCGTCTACTGGCGCATCTGTGACCCAAGCTTTAGTTTCATCCGTTGCATTTTGAGCATCGTAAACTTGTGCAGCAGCCATTACTTGTTGAATAGCTGCTACCTGTCCATCTTCACGAGCATTTTGAATAACTGTACCAATTCCAACAGCCCCAATTCCTAGAATCACTGCTAAAATAACGACTACCGCAAGTAACTCTACTAATGTTAAACCCTGTTCATCCTTCATTACATCTTTCAAACGTTTCATTTGTATTCCTTCTTTCATTTTTTATTAGTTTATAAAAAGGCCTTTTTTATAACACAGTTAACTTTATCAAGTCCATTCACTCATTACAATATCCTTTCGTCGCAGTTTTCGTCACTTTTGTGACAAAATATGGAACAAATATTTAATTGTTTATCCTTGCATTTGTTGGTACAACGAAAACATCGGTGTCATAATGGCTGCAATAATGAAACCTACAACTACTGCAATAAAAATGATAATTAAAGGTTCCATGATTGATTTAAAGCGTTCAGAAGCAACAGCTACTTCTTCTTCATAAATATCAGCTAACTTAGTTAGCATCGACTCAAGGGCTCCAGTCGATTCGCCAACTTCCACCATCTGAGTGACTAACGCAGGAAATGCCCAACTTTGATGAAGGACAATGCTCATAGAACTCCCCTTCTCAACCTCATTGCGGCACTTTAGCATGATATTTTTCATATACAGATTGTCAACTGTTCCTTGCGCCATTTCCAATGCGGTGACAACCGAAACTGAACTAGATAGTAAACTTGCTAAGGTACTCATAATGATTGAAATATTACTTTTTTGTATTAACTCACCAAAACCTGGTAAACGTAACTTGAATATGTCGATCTTTAATCGAAACTCTGGACTTCTCAATAATAATCGAAAGATAACAAAAGCAATAATGAGAAACACTACAATAAGCCATCCTTTGGTTTTTAAGAATATACTTACATCTCGTGTCACGACCGTTATACCTGGTAGTTCACCTCCCATTTGATCAAATACATCAACAAACATCGGCACCACATAAACCATTAGAAATATCGAAACACAGACTGCCATAACCATCAAGATTATAGGATAAATCATCGATGATATCAGTTTGTTTTTACTTCTGTTTTGCTTATCAAAAAAAATCGCCATTCTTAATAAGGTGGCCTCTAACGTCCCCGAAGCTTCGGCAGCTTTAATGACATTCGTCAGCATCGGTGGAAACACTTTGGGAAATTTCTCATAGGCACTTGATAATGTTTGTCCGGCTTTTAAATCATCCACCACACTTTCCAAGGCATTTTTTAAGACTTTACTGGATGTCTGTTGAACAAGCATCTCATTGGCCCGAATCACTGTAATACCCGCGCTGATCAATGTGGAAAACTGTGTTAGATAGAACACCAAATCCTTTAATTTTACTTTTGGTTCTAGAAAGGTTATTTCTTTTGTGGCCAATGTCTCGGGCATTTCAAAGACTTCAATGGGCTTTAGGCGCTTGCTTTTTAGCTTATCTCTAACTGTCGAACGTGAATCGGCTGACATTCGACCTTTGCGAACGTGGCCGTTTATGTCTCTGGCTTGATAACTGTACTGTGCCATTAGTCGCCTCCTTCCATCATGGCTTCTGCGACACTGACATCTACGCCATGATTTTGTATTAATTGAGTTAGACTGCTTTCCATTGTATGCATGCCAAGGTCTCTCCCCATCTGTAACATATTCGCAATCTGATGGGTTTTATCGCTGCGAATCAAGTTGGCAATCGACTTGGTGTTAACTAACATTTCTGTTGCCACTACACGGCCACTGTGATTTTGATTTGGCAATAGGCGCTGAGCTAAAATCCCGACCAACGCACCGGCAAGTTGCGTGCGGATTTGTGATTGTTGTTCTGGGGAAAACACATCTACCAACCGTTCAATCGTCGAAGCTGCGCTGGAGGTGTGAAGTGTGCCTAATACCAAATGCCCTGTTTCCGCTGCGGTTAAGGCGATTGATATTGTCTCAAAGTCCCGCATTTCTCCTACTAGGATAATATCGGGATCTTGACGCAGTGCAGCTCGCAACCCGTTAGCAAAACTTTGGGTATCTACGCCCACTTCCCGCTGATCAATGATGCTTGATGCGTGATTGTGGACATACTCAATGGGATCTTCCAAGGTAATCACGTGTTTCTTTTGGGTGCGATTCAAGTGATCGATCATGGAGGCTAAGGTCGTTGATTTTCCAGAACCCGTTGGACCTGTGACTAAAAATAGTCCTTGATGCTTTTGGATCATTTCTTTCAACACTTCCGGCAAAAACAAACTGTCCATTTTGGGAATTGCCGTGGGAATCAAGCGGATGGCGATTGACGTGTTGCCTTTCTGCTTGAAGATATTGACCCGATAACGACTGACTGCTTTAATTTCATAAGCCAAATCCACTTCTCCCATGGCTTGATAAGTGTCCCAACGTTCTTTTGTGCAAAGTGCGCGAGCATAAGACAGGGTCTGATCATTGGTGAGTATTCCTTCTTCGTCTAATAAACGTAGTTCACCATTTTTCCGGAAAATAGGTGGGACGCCAATAGTGAAATGAACGTCCGACACCTTGGATGTGACGGCTAATCGTAAAATGTCCTCAATGTGAGTATCTGCTTGTTGTGACTCATAAGAGCTCTCGCTCTCTTTGTTTTCTTTTCGACTTTTACGTTTTTTCTTTGTCTTCTCACCCATCTGGTCAAAGTGAGTACTTCTTTGATCGTCCATCTTGCCCTCCGACTACCCTTTTTATTTATGCCTGTTTATTACTTCTTCTCATCTTGATTATCTATCCTTTAGTTGAAAAACTAATTCATACGTCCGTAACCGACTTCTTCACCTTGGTAGAATCCCCTAACTTCGATAATATCTCTAGAGCTAATTCCAGAATAAATTATTATCCTTCTAGAAAAATTTTCCTCATAGCTAACTTTCATAATTTTAGCGAGAATGCCATCTACGAATAACTCTAACTTATCAGCTTTCATGTAATCAATTACAATATCTCCAGCTTGAATCGACACCTTATACTCATTCTCCACAGGCCATTTCAAACTGCCAATAGGTCGCTTCAACAGATTAAAGTCCGCTTTTAAATCAAACGTATTTTTCATCTTCAAACGGGCTTTCGCCGTACCTTGTAACCCGTATTCACTTGAGAATCGTCCTTCAATATCTTTAGTCAACCACTGATTATTAAGCAGATCGTAGGTCAACGTGGCTTCACTGGTCATCATGGTGTCGGCATAACCACCTATTTTGATAAGAGCGGGCATTAGACTGTCCAACATGACCCCAATGCCAACATTTAGCCCTAGTTCGGTTTTCATCTGTCCTTTTAATTGTGCCTCCAGCGTGCTGCTGCTGACTTCTTTTTTATCGTAGACATCTACAACATAGTCAGTTGTGCCGATTTTGATTTCTTTTGTTTGACTGCCTTTATTGTCGTCAGTCGTTTTATTGTCTTTGCCTTTGTAATTCTTTTTCTGAATGTTTAAGCCCGTCAGATAATCGGTTGTTGAACCTAGAGAAAATGTCCCTTGCAGATTGGTTGACCCTTTGGCATCACACAAAATCATAAAGGTCACCATGGGACTAAATCGTTGGAGGCTCTTCTCGTTTTCAGCTAAATATTTGGTTAAGCTCATGCCGTATTGAATGTCCACAGCGTTGCCCGTTTTAAAGCCCACAAAACCTAGCACGATGCTGTCACTCATTTTAACCCCTTCAAACTTAAACAAGTTGGCGAATTTTAATTCATTTTTATAGTTAAGATTAGTGGCATCTTTAAACTGCTTCAACGCTTTGCTCATATTCATGGTGCCACTTCCTAGATTTTCTGAAAAATCACCGCCGAATTTTAGCCCATTAGTCGTTTCTTCTTGAAATTCCATGGCAAATCGCAGTTGATTTACCTGTCCTTTTTTCAAATTAAGATCCACAGCCGAATCGACTGTCAACTTATTTAAACTCAATTCTGCCAAGAGACTAATTTGATCGTTTTTCGTCTCTGAATTCCCATCATGATCGTAAATTCTCAAGCCACTTTTACCGTCTCCCAAGCTAAATTTGCTGGTTTCCCCTAATTCGATTTTAGGGCTTATAAAGTCTGCCAGTTCTCCCCAGTCCACAAAATGATTAGGTTTCTTACTTCTTTCCGCCACCGTATCCGGTGTCACTTGCGCTTCTTGATACTCACCACCAACGATTGAGCCATCTGCCGTCATGACATAAGCCAATCCTTCAGTCAGGGAGACCGTCTCATCAATATCCCAACTCAACTCTTCTTCAAATAATTCGCTAATATCCGGCTCAGAAAAGACATAACGAATCCCTTCTTTGACTTCCTCACGTCTGATTAACTTACCGCTATAGCCTGCTGGAATAACGGGTGAAGATGGCAGATATATCATGTGCCCAATGGTCAATTTCTTATCTTGATAGGCTTTTTCGATTAAATTGTCTCGATGCAACGTCATCTGCAACTCGTCATCGCTGACGTCCGGCGTATTTTTCGTATCGACGACTTGTGACACAAAGGAATTGGCTAGTTCTATGGCTTCCTCATCCGTCACAAACACATTGCCTTCTTTTAAGGTCACTTCCGTTGTGACTCGTTTAATGGTTAAAGACTCTTCCGTCACATTCCCTTGCGCATCTTCTGCTCTGATGGTGACATAATTCATCCCAATGGACAGAGGCAATGACTGTTGCCACGCCGTCGTACCAGTCATGGTACCTTCGGCTATCTTCTCTTGATCCCCATTGTAACTGTCGTAAGTCACCTGCTTAAGCTGTTGGTTGTCTGAAGCTACGCCAGAAAGGTCAATAGTTGCTTCTGGTGTTGTCAGGTACCCTTCTTCAGATTGAGGTTCCGTTAGCTGTAAGATCGGTGGCTCCGTATCGATTTCAACAGGTTGATTTTTAATAAAGGCGGCCACCTCTTCACTGCCCGTTACATGAAGGGTATCTGCTACCAATGACAATTCTTTGGCGTAAATCGCCCCAGTCAGGTTGATCTTTTTGCCAATAATTGTGACTTTGCCATTAGGGGCGTAAATAAAACCATTAAGTGACAAATCAGTGGCTGACAGTGTGATATTTCCTTTTTCAGCATATAAAATACCCGTTTGTCTTAATTCTTTAGCAGTGGCTAACACACTATCTTGGGCCCCGATACTATTATTAATCGTTAACAGCCTGAGACCTGCCAGGTAAATATTTTTACTGTGAATCACATTAGACACCACTAGTTGACTTTTTATTTGAGCCGTTAACCGGTCTTGATACTGCCCACCATCTGATAGACGAGTCAACACAGCTTGATGGAGTTGAGGGTCCTCTAGAGGTGGTGCCCCCAAGACTTTATCTGTTAGTTCCAATTTTTTAGTCAAATTTTTTAACTGGCCACTAACATTGGCTTGACCACTCACTTTGACATTCTTACCGGTTAGTAGAAGATGACCATTACTCTGAATATCACCGGTAATATGGCCCTCTTTTATGGCGGTTAACACAAAACTATTGCCCGTTTCTTGTGTTGAAACCAACACAGGCGGGCTCTCTATCATCGGTTGGGTCTCTGCACCATTGGCGGTCAGACCACATACTAAACCACTCACTAGCAATCCCATACTTATTACTTGCCTAAACTTTTTCATCTCACCACATCACATTCTATTTTTCTAAGAAACAAGACTAATTTCTTTAGCTACCATACAAGAAGATACACAGGGGAGGTTATTTTCTTCTCGCTAGACTAGTTCCAGCGACCGTAGCCTACTTCTTCACCTTGATAAAAGCCTTTAACTTCAATAACAGCTCTGGGGCTAAGACCTGGATAACTAACCATAATACTTGATAAAATCTCTTCATAGCTAATATTTATTATCTTAGCCAGATCACCATCAACATAGAGCTCTAAGCGATCGGCCTGTATATAATCGATAACTATTTGACCAGCTTCAATTGCCACTCTATAATCATTCCAAATTGGATTAGGTGGCACCACATTTGATTTTCCTTTTAGGGAAATCTTGCCGTAGTTTTCCATTCTAAAGTTCCCTTTAGTTGCAGTATCCGTGGCATTAACGCTTAGTGTTTGACTATTACACAATTTACCAAAGTTGACGTTAAAGAGATTATTCTCGCCAAAAGTTCCCGTTGGATTGACGTTATAATCGCCACCTAATTGATTCCAATAGTTAATCTCAGATAAATCAGTGGCATTGATTGTGGTATTAGTCGAATAAAACAACTTATTGCCTGGTTCTTTATTGGTAATTTCAAAATTACCTGGTGCCGTTAAGTTAAAGGTAGCGCCTTTATACTCGCTCTCCACTACACCTTTTTTACTTTTACCGGTCACAACTAATTCTGCCCCTTCGTTCACGTTAACCCGTGATCCGTAGTACTGTAGTTTCATCGTGGCATAATTTCCGCCACCACGACCATTAAAGTAAGCTTTACTGTTTTTGGCTAGATTTAAGACGGGTGATTTATAACGTTCTTCAGGAATATCACCTAAATAATCCGCTCGCGGAATAAATTGAAAGGCAACGCCAGCAGCATCAACATCTAATGTGGCATTTTCATCAATGTCCACTTTGTAAACTTTGTCGTAAAAAACTGGGTAATAATAGTTGACGTTGCTTTGCGGTCCTATTTTTACGGTTACTTGGGCATCGGCCCCAATTTTGACGGTCCCTACGGCTTTGCCATTAACGAGACGACCGTTAAAATAAAAGGCCGAAAATTGACCATGATCCTTATTGGCTGCGACACCGTTATAGATTGAATTAGGTAAAAACTCCAAGGAGTGAACCCAAGCATTTTCTGCACGAGTATTAATTGTATTAGTGCCACCAAAGGTTAGTTTCCCTTCGCTTAAGTGGATAAAACGAGCACCTGTATACGTTACGCCCTCAGCGTAAACATCCCATCCTCTACTTGATGGCCCGTTTCCTGCTCCACCTGTAAAGAATCGGCCAACGGCTGCATCCCCAGCAATCTTGGCATTTTTAATGGATAAGAGGTTCGTGCTGTTGTAATTTTGTTTGCCATAAATTGAATTAATTCCTGAAGTAATCACAACTCCCTTATCAGCATTCCCATTAATGACTAAGTCACGGTTGGGAATATTGTGAATATCTCCTTTAAAACTAAAACTTTTAGTGACATTAATTTCTGTGACGTTGCTGTTAAGTAGCGCAGACTTAAATTGATCCAAACTGGTCACTTCTGCTGTTTGAGCAGCTTCAACTACTGTTGGCGATTGTCCAAGTATGCTTGATGGTGTGATGAGTATTGCCGCGGACAAAGAGATTGTCATACCTGCCAGCAACATGCCCTTAATAATGCGTTTTTTCTTCATTTATTATCTCCCTTTTCCCCTGTGCATCTTCTTATATGGTTGCATTACTCACTCGTTGCGACTCTTAATACTTCTTTAATCGTGGTGTAACCTGCGATGGCTTTAGCCAAGCCATCTTCTAAAAGTGAGGTCATCTTTGATCTCCGAGCACTTTCGACCAACTCATCTTTCTCTGCCTCCTGAGTAATCAAGGTTCGAATTTCTGGCGTAATCACAAATAACTCGTGAATTGCCATTCGCCCTTTATAACCTGTCATGCCACAAGTCGGACACCCGGCACCTTCATACAAAACAGATGCAGACAAGTGATGTTTTTGCAAAAACGCCTGATCCTCCTGACTGGCTGGGACTTCTTTTTTACAGTTTAAGCAAATGGTTCGCAATAAACGTTGAGCCACAACCCCCGACAAAGAGGTTGAGACTAAGAACGGATCCACTCCCATATCGGTTAAACGATTGACGGAGCCAATGGCGTCATTGGTATGCAAGGTGCTTAAGACCAAATGACCAGTCATGGAAGCCCGCACTGCCATTTCCGCAGTCTCCGTGTCCCGAATTTCCCCCAACATGACAATGTCCGGATCCTGTCTTAAAATTGACCGTAAACCAGCAGCGAAAGTTAAGCCGATTTGACTGTTGACTTGAACTTGATTAATTCCCACCAACTGATATTCCACCGGATCTTCTACCGTGATAATATTCACATTAGGATGGTTAAGTTCCCCAAGGGAGGCATATAGCGTTGAGGATTTCCCTGATCCTGTCGGGCCGGTAATCAACAACAAACCATGTGGTTGCTGAATCAAACGCTCATATTGGCTTAATGTAGCCGCTGAAAAATTCATATTGCGCAATCTTTTTAAGTTCGCCGACATCTCCAACACTCGAATGACCACTTTTTCACCAAAGACCGTAGGTAGAAAAGACACTCGTAAATCCACCCGCTTTTGACCCACCGTGATTTTAGCACGACCGTCTTGAGGCAAGCGATTTTCGGTAATGTCTAGCGAAGAGATGATCTTGATCCGTGATAAAATGGGGTTTTGTATGTTTTTAGGCAACCGTCGTTCTTCGACTAATTCACCATCTACTCGAACACGGACAACCAATTCCGTTTCCTGAGGATCAAAATGAATATCACTGGCTTGTTGATCCACGGCATTTTCTAAAATAGCATTCACTAATTTAATGATCGGTGCATCTTCAGTCTGGCTCAGGATCGCTCCCGTTTGTGGGACAGCAACTTGCTGTTCCTCTAGCATCCACTCTTCCAAATTGGCATCTGTAGTAAAGTTTTTGGCAATCGCCAAATTAATGGACGCCCGTGTGGCAAACACCGGTTTAATTTGCAGGCCTGTCAACAAGCGTAATTCAGTCGTCGCTGAATAATCCAGAGGGTCCGCCATGGCTACTTTTAAGCGACTGTCTTTTTTCGATAAAGGAATCAACGCTCTTTCTTGAGCAAATTTTTTACTGACTAACTTCAATACTTTTTGAGAGAAGGAGTAGCTGTACAGGTCAACAATTGGAATTGCCATTTCTTTACTTAGCAGTTCCATCAGTTGAATTTCACTAAGTAGCCCTTCTTCAATGACCAACTGTTCTAATTTTTTTGTAGCAGTCGTTCGTGCTTTTAAGTTTTTTAATTCTGATTCAGAGATGACTTTGGCTGCCACCAATAGGTCATCGATACGCATGACTTTTCTTTTTTTCCGACTTCTACGTCTGGCCATCATGTCCTCCTTTTACTTCCTTGTATTAAACATAGAAGACTGTCATTATTTAATACTTAATATTCTCAATGAAGGCACTGGTTCTGTTGATGTATTGTAGCGTATCCTGATTGCCAGTGTTTGAGTAAACTAGTGTCACTTTACCGTTACTGGCTGCACTGTCATCATAAGTACCTGTGGACTGATTAACTGTATTTGAAGAAACCCCTAGGTCCGTTAATAATTTTTTTACTTTCGTTAAATCAGAGCTACTGCCTACTTCCAAAACGATTTTGCCATTTGATCCCTTGGCTTTCCAATCTTTTAAAAAGGTGGTATCAAAGAATAGAACATTCGGAACAACCTTCATGCGAAAGACCGTATTGTTTTCCATGGCTAGTTCAAAAGGTTCCACACTTGTGTAACCTAATTGGATACGACTTTGATTTTTTAATTGGATTAGTACTTGTCCATCAAATCCTTTAGGTACCGTAGATGAAAAAGCTATATAATTTTCAGTTGCAAAATTAGGTTCTACTAGCTGATTAGTCAGTACTTTCTTTTTATTATGTTTTGGAGCATCGATGTGCGTCACCCCTTTAACATTCAAACTTGTATTTTTACCATCCAAAATCAAAACACTTCTCTTATTTGATAATAGATTTGATAGATATTTTCCATCAATATCATTTGATAAAATTCTATAATGCATATTACTTAATAAAAAATTTCCCTCTACATTAATTTGTCTTGTATCAGTTAAATTGGTTTTAGACGTGATCCCATTAACTTTATATTCAGCTGGACCTAATGTAACCAACGAGTTAGTAATCATGAGTGAGCCCCCTTCAGAATGCTGAAGTTTATTCCACTGCTCCCCTTTTAATATTGGACCAAACACACTGGAAGGGCGGTACTCATCCAGATTCACTTTATTCAACGTTTCTTTCACTTGAACGACGCCTCTTCCTAAAATCAAACCAGACTCATCGCTCTTTTGATTATTAATAGCACCATTGACCCAGAAATTAGGTGAAGTAATTATATTTTTATCACTGTTATCAACAACTAAGCGACTATTCGGTTTTACGGTTGCTTTAATGCCATCACCATTTAAATCAGCAATCTGCCCTCCACTGTTTAACTCATTTTCTCGAGGATTCAAGCCAATATAGATTCCCGAACCAGCATTTAACGTTATATCCTTCACATAATTTTCAGTTGTACTGCCTTCATTAAGATTAGACAGTTTAAGAACGTTATAAATATCCAGTGAGGCAGTGGGCATAACCGTTGAATCACCTAATAATGACACGCCCTTTTCAAAAATTAGAGAGCCCACAAATGTATTATTCGTTCCCACTCGATTTAATTTTGAAAAATCAGCAACCTTGTTTTTATCGCCATAATCTACCAAATACTCTCCTCGTTTACCATAAATCTGATCTGAAACTATTCCTGGTGGTAAATTCGTCAGCTTTAAATCTTGATAATAACCAGTTTCTTTTTGTGACTCCATTAAATTCAAAAATGTACGGGAAATATAGTTAGGATTTGAAAAACGGAACCCCCGATTTACATCAATCGCTTTAAAATTACTCGCCCAATAATCAGCTTGGACAGCTATTTCTCCAGCTTTTTTACTGACCCATTGCAAAGAATAGTTATAATCACATGTTAGTTTCTTGAGCTCTCCTTCTTCTGACACGACTGAAATCCTTAATGGAAAAGTCGTTCGGTATGCATAAATATTATCCTCTAAGGCTTTTTCATCTGATATATTTACTTGATCATACCCCTTGGCTTGGGTTTTCCCGACCGAAATCGGCTCAATTTCCATCTTATAACTTGGCGTTGATGAACTTGATAGCGGATGTTCGCCTGATAAAGTTGTATTCCACTTTGTCCTGATCTTATTCATTAGGGCTGTCAGTTTCACTTCGTTCTCGCCAAAACTTTTTACTTCACCACTTTCAGGTGAAATCTCATCATAAATCAGTTCGGCTAATTGCAACTTCGCATCTTGAATGGCTAGCTCTCCTATATCAAGCTTTTTTTGATGTTGGTCGACTTTTTTGATTTGAGCACTCGTTGATAATACTGCCGATAAAATAACAAATGCCAATAGTGAAATAAACAAAGAAAAAATTAAAACAAACGCTAATGTATACCCTTTTTCATTTTTGATCATCTCACCACCATCCTTTGCTCCCTTTTTCGACGTATGTTGTTAAGTCGACGCGTCTCGTATAAATCAATTGATTGTCTTTATTAAAAAAATCCAAGGTCACCATATTTAAATTCGTGTTATTCTCCCGATAGTTGGGTTTACCAAGCCCCTCGGGATTGGTAACAATCAACTTCGGATTAATTTCCTCCTTATCAATCAAGATGCGATTGTGGGAATTTGTCAACCTAATTGTTTTTCTGCCACCACTCTTGTTTACTAAACTAATCTCTGCAGTATTATTATCTTCAATGGTTAATCCTTGATTATGCTTTAACATCGTTGTCATTTTAGCCACTAGAATATTGGCTGTTTGCTGACATTCGGCTTGAAGGGTCTGTTTACGGGTAATCGCCATTACGGAGTTTAGCACTTGCATGGTGCTTACAAATAAAATAGCCGACACCACTACTACTGCTAATAACTCAACAAGGCTCAGTCCCTCTTCCTCAATGACAATTTGTCTAAGTGTTTTCATAGTGACCTGCCTCCCCTACTCAGCTATTGGATTTTTATCCTCATCATTGATAATCACCCACTTAAAGTAGGTATCCGTTAATTGATCACCGCTCTGGCTGTCGTATATGGTTAATTGAATGTTTAAGCCATATGGAACGGATTCGTCCTTGGCAACGACTCTTGCCCCTACTAAATAGCGGAGATCCCCACGATAATAACCTAAACGTTCAGGTAAACTAGTCAATTTACTTGGCAGGGTGACCCCATCATAAGTTACCTTTCGCAAAGGCACTCGTGGCACTGTATTTCCTTGTACGTTGACATAGGAGGTGCGAAATTTTTTCTCACCAAACCCACTGACGTTGGTAGCTGGATCAACGACAAAACCGGTATCATCCAGCAACAAATACTTACTTCTAGCCACCTCGGCCGGATCACTGGAGCCCACACCGGTAAAACAAGTCCAATTAATATCACCTACGTCAATGGAAACGGCTCGGTTCATCAGCCATTCTTTGACATCTAATTTAACACTTTGTGCCTCGGTCAATTTAACATTATAATTCAACGCTTTTTGGTTGCTGACGAAAAAGCCTGCCATCGATGTGATGACCAAACTCAAGATCACAATGGCTCCTAAGACTTCTATCAGGGTTGCCCCATTTTCTTGTTGCAGTCGATTCAACTGGTGCCCGTGGAGGTCTTCTTTTCTTAGCATCTTGGTTTTGGCTCCTTCAATCTTAGCGCCGTATAACTTGGCTATCCGTTCTTTAATCCGTCTCATATCAAAAGCCAGCATTGGCGAAGAGACGTACAGCACGCTTTGGTCTGCGGCTTTCCGCTCAAAGGAGTCGATGGTCGTCACAATTAAATCAGCTTGGTGCCGGCCGGCGTTTCCAGATTCGATTACATAGTTACTTGTGACATTTTCTTCAAGATAGCGACCGATTTCTTGTTTAAACAACCCGTTAGACTCCAGCTTAAGGTTGAGCGAAAATCCTAGTTCGTAGTCGCTCATGTCAATCACTAAGCTAAAGATACCGATTAATATTTCTTTCAAATAACTATCGGACAATTGAATATCCTGTGAAAATGTCGTTTTGACGACTTTTTCGAAAAAGAAGTTGAATTTTTTTTCGAACAAGACGTGCCGTTGATAAGGTGAAAAAATGTAGCGGCGCAATGTTTTTTGAGCAATTTGACTGTTGATGGTCGGATGCGCATAGACCATCACATTGGTTAGTTCTTCAATTAAGCCTTTCTTACTATGAAAGCTTTCTTTGACAAAAAAAGTTTCAAATTCACTTACTAACTTTTCTGCCGTGTCGTAAGGATTGGTTTTAAAAAAGGAAAAATAAAAATGTTTTAATTCTAATAAATAAGCTTGGTAGTTCTCACATGGTCTTTGAAAATAAAGGAATAAAAACATCTGTAAATCTTTTGTCAAACTGACTTTCCCTTTGATTTTATGCTGATAGACGATGCTAAATTCTCTTTCGAAAAATTCCTTTAAAGGTGAGAGTCTGCGCCTTAATTTTGCTGTTTTGGTCGGATTGGCCTCGGTATAGACAAAGGATTCTGCTTCGATGACTTTCTTTTCAGTTCGCTGGTTAATTCTCAAATAGAGAACTGCTAATTGAAAGAGAAACTGTTCTTTTTCAACATCGGCTAAGCCACCATCGGTTTGGCACTCAAATTGTTGGTAAATCCGCGTTATTTTTTCTTTCGACACGATTTCGTCAAAGGGCCAGGATATCCCACCATAGACATCCCAGAATAGTGAGCTGTAAAACATGATGATGTTATATTCGTCTCCTTCAATTCGCAAAGGTCGATTGGTGAGAATTAAATCATAATGGGCCAATTGTTCCTTTAAATAATTGCATTTTCTGGTGACACTGGACCGGGCTAGGAACATGAGGTCAGATAAGATGGCCATTTTGGAAATGCCATAAAAGAGCATGGATTTCAATATAATAAAATAATCGGAGGCTTCGTAAAAATACTTGTAAACGCGCTTCAAATGAAAGGATTCCGAAACGGATAAAACTATCTTGTGTTCTTCTTTCTCAATTACCACTGAGAGGTTCTCTTCATCAAAACTTTTATTAAGAACATAAATCAATTGATTTAGGGTTTTCGAACTAATATTCAAACAGTCTTTGGCTTCGCTGTAAGAGGACTCACCTGCTTTTGATAAGAGCAGCTCAACCAGCTCCAATTCTTGTTGTTTGACTAGAGGTAATAAAAATCTCATGCTTAGTTGCTCCTTTCCCTAATGCTTTCTTACCTTGAGCGGCTGACTAACTCCACTTTGGCAATGGCGTCGGTTTTTATCAGCATCTTTTCTAGTAAATAGCGTGTTTCTGATTCTAAAACAAATAGTTTCTCTTTTAGAAAAACCAGATCTTCCTGATAAGCAGCCTTTTCACGTTCAAATTTTTCGGTTGATTTCTTAATGTCAAAATTGGCTCTCATGATTAACTGGTTGGCGATGTCTTTTGCTTCCAGCATGACTTGTGCAATATCGGCTTTTTCCTGATCTGCTGGTTGACTGGTCTTTTTAATCGGAACAGATTGAACTGGTTGTTGGTTCAGCTGATGCTCCAAACTTCTGATTTTCTGATCCCGTCTCGCTAGTTTTTGCTGAATATCGATGGTTCGATTATTGACCAGTTGGGCTATTTTATCGTTAATCGCTAAGCTGTCCTGACTTTGTTTCTGGATTCGTTCGTTAAGTTCTTCTTCTAATTTCTTGATTTCTACTTCTTTATTTGCAATAACCTGGTTTAAGCGGTTGACTTCTGGTTCATTCACTGTGGAAGTGAGTTGCGGTCCCTTTTTATGGCGATGAGCGTCTACTCGCAATACTAGGTTTTCTTCAATTAATTTACGGTTGGCCTGTTCCACTCGTTTTTTTGCATCGAGATATCGATCAGCCAATTCTTTACTCTCACGTAAGGCCTCAATCTGTTGGTGAGCCTCCAATAAGTCCTGTTGACTGTTGTCACTGACGGGTTTTTGTTGTTTTTCCAAATGCTTGAGGGTCTTTTTTAATTGGCCATTAGCTTTAGTCATGAGTTGTAACTCGTCAACACATTCGGCTAATTTTTGTCGCAAAGACTTGTTTTCACTCTCTAATTCATCCTTTAGTCCTTGTAACAATTTGACTTCTTGACTGATTTCACTGTTTTTTACCGAACTGGCTGAACTTTTTCGTCTATTAATCTGCATGATAGGTGATTGGCTCCTTATGACTTTGATTATGGTTCTTTTTTGATTTTCATTTCTAACGGTCTAACTGTTGTAAAAAAATCAGCACGATAACGCCATTTGATTATTTTGTCCGGGCTAGATACCCTTTAAATAAATTACCCCTTTTTGAAAAAGACAAATAAAAAAAACTGCCTTAATCATTCTGCCCCTTTTTTGATATACTGGGTATTTTCCAATACTTCATCGTAGTTCATTACACCAAAGGGCGGGTACTTAAGGACGGCTTGTAAATGAGCGCTAATCTCAGATAGTTCAACTAAGCGATGATAGGTCTGCTCCGTCATTTTTGCACGTCTTGTAAATAGTTTGAAGCGAATAGTTGAAAACAGTGCTTCTTCCTGCTTTTCTTCAGACAAAAACTTTTCCACCACAAAATGGTATTTAAATTCATACCAGTCATTTGGTTTTTCTTGTAAAAACTTTCGCCAGGTAAAACTAAGTAGGCGAATATTTTGCTTAATTTCCTTGTACTCCGAATAGGATATCGTCACGTTTAATTTCATATACATAAACTCCTATCTTTTATTCTTCAATTTACACTTTTATATATTTCATTTCACAAGTGCCTCTGCACATGGCCAATTAACATTTAAACCCATCATACACGGCTAAGTCTCCCTTTGCTAGTTCACAATTTAGTTTTTTTAACACTCGTTAATGAATGTTATTTTTATACTTACCTTCGCATCTAATCGGCGAAAAGTTTCATATTCATGAAATTCCGCAGGGTAATTCGTTTTTTTTACAAAAACTGTTCAAAAAACCTTACCTGTTCATAAAACATCTTTTTTTAAAGTTAATCGACTTTCTCTTCTGATTTTATTGTCTTTCCAAAATAAATGCCTTATGGTTGTGTCAATAATTAGTTTTTTTAGACCCAATTTTTGATTTGATTAATTTTTTAATATCTATTTAAAAATGAACTCAAATGCTTTATGGTTATAGATAGCCTTAGCTAGATGTTTGTGAGGGTGTTCAACAAACTGTTGATTAATGTTATAACTATTGGGTAAATGAATCGCTAACCGTCTTGCTCACACCGCTTACGCCTCTTTTGACTGATTCGCCAGTCGACCTCTGGACTGAACAAACCTTTTACTTGCTGAGGTTTAATCACAGGTCTCAATTAGGATGGCAATACCTGTCTTGATTAATTTGCTTTACAATTGTCCCAGTCACCACAATTGTCGCTAGTGGAACCGAGTTGTGGCATTGAATTGATTAGATTATTGACTAAAGTTAAAATACCCCTCTTTGAAAACGACTCAAACTCGTGACACACACGGATTGAGTGCAGGAAAACTGCGATGACTAAAGGTCAACGGTTTTCCACTTGATTACCAGATGCTGCATTAAGACAACCCAACACTTGGAGGTGCTCGGATGAATGAATTACTAGATGGTGTAGAGAAGCGGGGGCTGCTCTTTTTAAAAGCGCTATATGCTGAAGAACGCTGGTGGACTGAAAAGGAATTATCGGCTGTGGGCAATTGCTCATCGGAAACAACCTTTCGCACTATTGCCTTTTTGAAAGAATTTGCAGCTCAAACGGATCAATTTTTCACTATCACATCGAAAAAAAATAAAGGACTTTTCCTGGAAACTTCGGCCTCACATTCAATAGGGGAAATTGAGGGTCACTATATCAAACGATCCCTCAGTTATAAAATATTAGACAATCTATTCCAAAAGAGGAACTTAAACTATCAGCGCTTGGCAAAATTATTATTTGTTTCTCCAAGTACGATTTACCGAAAAGTCAAAAAAATTCAATTATTTTTAGAAGAAAATGGACTGTCCTTAAACTTGACGAATTTCTCAATCGCAGGTCCTGAATGGCAAGTCAGAGAGTTTTTTTACCGGGTATACTGGTCTGTTCTCAAAAGTGGTCAATGGCCTTTTAATGAGTTTAGCTATCAGCAATTAGCCCACACGTATCAACGAACGATTAAGGGCATGTCACTGAAATTAAGTAAAGTAGAAGATATTCAGTTCTATTATCGTTTGGCGATTAATAAAATCCGTCATCGTGCTGGCTTTTTTATTCAGGATGCTATTGTTCTTGACCCTTATTTTCACTACTATCGGCCAATTGTCGGGGCCTTTATTCCAGCTGTAATTCCACCAGTTTATCTGGACTATGAGACCACCTTTTTAACCTTTGCTTTAGTCGCTAATCCAATCTTTGACGAACAGTCTGACAACTCAGACTCCAGATTATTTTGGCATCAACACAACCCAAGCGATGCCTATTTATTTTCAAAAGGGATTTTAGATTCCGTCAAAGAAAACTGTCCCCAAAACCTGATTCACAACGAGGAACGACTTATGTTTAAATTGTTAAATCTCTATTACTACACCATGCTTTTTTCAAAATTAACACTGGCTCACACTAATATAGAAGCATTTATCAAAAGCTTCTCACAAGAAAACACCTATTTTTATCAGCACATCATCAACAGCATCAACAATATTCGCCACTTGCTTCCCAAAAGTGTCTTAAGTTCAAACATCAATTATTTGCTTTACCACTTATTGCTTATCTTTAGCTCAGAAATCGATGTTAATTTCATGAATAACCGGATTTATGTTAAGTTATCTTGTACGATTGAGCCTTTGAATGAGGAGTATTTAAAGCAATTTCTGATAAAAAAAGCGAACCAGCCGCTTATTGTACACACGAGTCATTCCTCTGATATTCCTCTCAATCAATATGACTTACTGATTACAGACAACTTTATGGCTGAATATGAGTACCCTTCAGCCATCACTCATTGCATTTGGGACTATCCGCCAACGCAGCGGGATTGGCATAACATTTTAGAAAAAATTGACACCATTGCCTCTCATACTTTGGTATCCCTCTAGCATCACTTAAAAGAGCCTTCTGATGGCGATCAGAAGGCTCTTTTAAGTGATGGATTAAGTTATGTTTTCCTCTTTGGACACGTGAATTAATTACAATAATCGCTCTTTCTTATGAGGTGGGTTTGTTTGATACGCATGGCTTGCAATCCGCCAATTTTCAATTCGCTTGTGAATTATCTTTCAATAGGTCCGTTTTATTGATAAACTAGATAAAAGGAGGTGATAGATGATGACAGTAGCGTGTTTAGAATGTGGCGTTAAAGGAAACCGAAGCGATGCTGAATTTTGCTCCAATTGTGGTGCTTCTTTAGCTGAAAATATGTGTTCAGACTGTGAAGAAGAATTGGCTCCTAAGGATTGCTATTGCTACTCTTGTGGCTCTAAATCAACTTTTTATGAAAGCGGTAAAATTAAACCAATCGAGTCTCTTTCATAAGTTTGATTCAGTGTGATAATCCAACCATTCGATTGCCTTTGCTGAAGGCAATCGTTTTTTATGGTCAGCTATGACTTCCTCCAGTAACAACGGCTCTTTTTAACTGTTTACTAAACAGTTCTTGTCACTTCCAGCAAATAAGTCGTTATTTAATCTAACTGAGGTCGGAGGATTAATGTTAGATTTCAACTCTTATAACAGCAGTTATAATTCTTTTTAGTGAAAAAAAATTCAAATAAGCCTCTCTCTCTTTATTACAAATGATAATAACTGTTTACTGACAATTGCCATTATCTTAAAGTTTATATCGCTAAAAAGGTCTAAAGTCTCGCCTTTTTCTCTTCCCGCTTAATCATTTATTCACAATCGTTCCTTATTAGGAGAAAGTTTGTATATTATGATTGTGTCTCAGTTATGTTACCTCTGTTTATTTAAGGGTTATTTATGATACAATTTTAGCTACAATATTTTATGGAGGGGGCTAACGTGTTACTATTTATTTTATTTTTTATCAATCTTAACCCTTTCGTGTTATTTTTCTTTTCCAAAACCTTTAACCACAAACCTTTACGCCAAGCAGCGATTTTCCTATTTGTTTTAGCCCTTTTTCTGGATTTATTTTTTATATGGAGACTTTCTTAAAAAACGCCTCGTGGATTTGTAGTGAACCAATCCATCGTAGCGTTTTATTTTTTGGGCAACATCATATTTGGGTAAATGGTTTTCATCATGGCATCTGGGAAAGTTTGATCCAGTCGTTGCTCAAACTTAGTTTCGGCTTTGATTCCGCTATTTCGTTCTGTCCAGCGTTTAACAGCTACAACGGATAAGCCAATGTTAATTGCCAACAAGATGATTAATAATTTCGTGTAGCGTGTCATCCTTGAAGCTGTGACTCTACTTAACACCTTCATCACTTGAGGATATCCATAGCGGACGAAAAGTAGCCCTAAGACACCCCAAAAAAGCATGTAGATTACGCTAGTGCGCCCATTAAAAATCCCCAATGCATAAGGTGGATAATGCCAGGATATACTGCCAACCACACTTTCCTGAACATAACTGCACACTACTTCATAAAGTCCACCTAGAATACTACTTGCCATAAAAATAATCCCTTTGTTCTTTTGTAATATTGGAGTAAACAAGAGGGTCATCAATACAACGGCGATCCCATAAACTGGACTCAGAGGCCCAAATAACAATCCCTGACGGCTTTCAAAGATCCCGTTCTTCACCAAACAAAAGGCGGTCTCAATCACATAGCCTAAAAAAGAGCCCAGAAGAAACAACCAAAATACAGTTACCCAATCCATTTTTTCTATGGTAACTGGCCTTGTCTGTCTGCTAGCAGATGCCATTCTTAACGCCTCCTTCATGAGTAGTTGTTTCACCTTTAACTATAAAGAAGTTGCTTCAGCTTTACCTCATGCTTAAGTCGGAACTCTCCCTCAAACTTATTGTGTATAAACAAAAAAGACGGCCGGCAGACCATTTTCGTGGTCTAACCTACCGTCAAGCAGTCCTATTTTTATTAAATGCTGCTACTTATTAATTATTTTTTATGTTTGATTTTATCGATGACTTCTTCTGCTTTGTCTTCTACTGCTTCAAAACCATCTTCGATTTTATCTTTAACTTTACCGAAAGCACCTTGGGCTTTACCTTTAAGTTCTTTGCTTTCGTCACCTGTCACTTTGCCGACAGTTTCATTTGCTTTACCTTTGATTTCATCTTTGTTTACCATTCTAAGTCCTCCTTTTTCTTATGGGTCCGACCTTCAATTCTTAGTACCTTGGTGCTTAGAAA
>NZ_CAUQJB010000040.1:0-39954 GCF_963518325.1 uncultured Vagococcus sp.
CTGATAGTCACCAAGATATTTTTCTGTTTTAAGGGAGTTTTGTCTCAGCCTCTTTCTATACTCTTACACTATTCAATTCTGCCATCACCCGTTCCACAATCTCTGGTACTTTAGCCATGGCGCCAATACCGATATCGCCACAGGCTAAGCGTTCCACAACCGGTTTAATTTCTTGGTATCCGTAGCGGGCTAGTTTCGCCATGTTTTCTTGGGTGACAATTTGTTCGTACATCTTTGTATTCATCGCTGGTGCATATAATTTAGGTGTGGTCGTCGGTGTTGCCATGCAAACCGTTGACAGCATGTCATCCGCAATGCCGTTGGCAATCTTGCCTATCGTATTGGCCGTAGTTGGTGCGATTAAAATTAAATCACTGTTTTGCGCCAAATAGATATGATTGATACGTTCCACTGATGGCTCTGTCATAACATCTATGTGAACCGGATTTTCCGATAAAATCTGCATCGTTAATGGGGTGATAAACTGGGTACTGTTCTGGGTCATGATGACGTGAACATCGACTCCCTGTTTTTTCAATTCGGTAACAATTGTTGCTGCTTTATAGGCGGCGATACTTGCGCTAACGCCTAATACGACTCGTTTCATTTAATTCGTTCTTCCTTTCATGGTTTGCTCAATTATTCCTTGAGCAATGGCTTGCTTACTAGTATAGGTTGTAAACTCACCTAGAGGGTTAATTAGATGCCCTAGATGGTGGTCACCGCTAATTTTCGTTTTATCATTTGCCAAAACAAAATCACAGTCGTTTTTTGCCATTAATCTCTTGGCCACTTGCACTAACTGCTCTTCTGGTATATCCACTAACAACTTAAAACCAACTAAGCACGTATCGGGTTGCAACTGTTTAATCAGCCCAATTACTTTTGGTGTTTGCTTCAATTGGAAATACATGGTCTCTGATTGCGAACTTAACTTCTTAGGTTGGCTACTAATCGGCTCAAAGGCTCGGTTCAGTCCCTCAGTAACGGATTGATTTTGTTCTAACTCACTAACTAATGTCTCTTGGCTAGTTGTGCCTACTAAATAATAATCACTCACTGCCATACTGTGAACGACAATATCAAATGTATATCGCTCCAACTGGTTGGTAACCTCCGAAAATAGCTCCTGAACGCTTTCAACCTCTATGATGTTAATAGCTGAGTTAGTCGGTTTTAGCGATCGTTTTGCACTAATTAGTGTCACGTCAACATTTGGTAATTGACTATAGGCTTCGGCCACTAGACTGCCTAGTCTTCCTGTTGAAAAATTCGTAATCGCTCTAACATCATCAATCCGCTCAGAGGTTCCACCAGCTGTAATCAAAACTCGCATATTTGCCACCCTATCCTTTGACTTCTCTTTTATTAACCCTTGTTCCTTACTTAGTGTAGTAGAGATTCAGCTAAAATGAAAGTGGTTAGCCCATAATTTTAGAAAAAATTGAGATTGATAAACTTAAAATTAACCCTTCCTTTTAAGTTTTCCATTTATTTTCAATAAATCGATCCTCAATAACTGATAATCATTATCAATTATGATATACTACGTAAAGATATTCGCTTCCTTTTGATGGAGCTTTATCAGCACTGTCTAGCAGTCTAGATTGTGAAAAAATAATCATTTTAAAGAAGGAGTCATTATTATTCATGGGTAAATCACTTAAAATTCAAGACATGATTACAATTGGCGTTTATTCAGCCATATATTTTGTCTTAACCGCTATTGCATCTGGTGCTGGAACTGCGCTACTACCAGGATTTTCCGTTTTATTATTGCCAGGCTTTTGTGCTCTTATTACCGGTCCCGTCTATTTGTTACTAATTAAAAAAGTACCAAAATTTGGTGCTATCTCAACCATGGGGATTATTATGGGATTATTTTTCATTCTAATTGGTCGTTTTATTTTAGCGATTGTACCTCACATTATTTTTGGAATTGGTGCCGATTTAATTGCAAAAAAAGGCGGCTACGTTGACCGCCGTTTAAACCAACTAAGCTTTTTAGTCTTTTCACTGAATATGACTGGTCCAATTCTGCCTCTTTGGTTTTTCAAAAATGGCTATACTCAAAGCCTTGTTAACCGTGGTAAGGACGCTGAATACATCGCTCGTACCTTCGCCAATATCACTTGGCCAAATCTAGCTGTTTGCTTGATTTTTACAGTCGTATGTGGCGCCATTGGCATTTTTATTGGTCGCAAAATCGTCGACAAACATTTTTCAACGATCTAACCTTATTATCTAATCTTAGTGAAAGGAGACAGTCCCTTTGTCCCAAAAGTTTTTTTTAGATACACAAACTAAACTAATCTTATTGATTTTTGCTAATTTTCTAACCTTTTTTCAATTCTCTTTAATGGATGAATTCGTCAGTGTTAGCTTTCTTTTATTAATTACACTGGTAATTGGTGGCAAAAAACGAGCGGCGATTTACACCTTGATATACTTAAGCTGCATCGCCATTGAGCAATTATTAGTCGGTCACTACCTAAACTATTTCGTGTCCTTCTTTTCTTTATATGCGATCACTTTGAGACGTCTCCTGCCACTTTTACTTGTTGGCGGGCTTTTTATAGGAACCACCAAGGTTTCCGAATTGATGTATACTTTGCGGAAATGGCATTTACCTGAATTTATCGTCATCCCTTTTAGTGTTTTATTTCGTTTTTTCCCTACTTTAAAAGGTGACTACCAACACATTCGATCGGCTATGCGTTTACGTGGCATTGCCGTGACAAATTTTGATTTATTAAAACACCCGATTCAAACCTTGGAATATATTGTGGTTCCGCTACTGATGTCAGCCACAACAACTGCGGTTGATTTAAGTGCTGCCGCTCTCACCCGCGGGATTTCTAATCCAACCAAACACACCACCATCGTTCACAGTGGCTTTCAATTACTAGACTATCTCGTCTTAGCTGTGGCTTTAGGGATTATGCTTCTGAGAGGAGTCTTTTAAATGATTGAATTTAACGAGGTAGCCTTTCACTATGAAAATAACCATGGCTTAGGCGATCTATCATTTACTATTTCCAAAGGAGAGTGCCTGATCCTTTGTGGCAAAAGCGGTTGCGGAAAAACAACCTTAACTCGCTTAATCAATGGGCTGATTCCCGAATTATACGAAGGAAAGATCTCTGGTGATGTCATTGTCAATCAATTTAGGACCACCGAAACACCTATCTACGCCTTATCAGAAATAGTCGGTTCAGTTTTTCAAAACCCTAAAACACAATTTTTTACGGTTGATGTGGAAAGCGAATTAGCCTTTGCCTGTGAGAACATGGGAATAGCCAAAGGAGTGATTGTCGAACGAATGGCGGAAGTCGCCGAATTGTTTGACATTCAGCACTTATTAAACCGTAAAATGTTCGATTTATCCGGTGGCGAAAAACAATTAGTTGCCTTTGCATCTGCTTATATGATTCAACCTAAAATCTTGGTTTTAGACGAGCCTTCAAGCAATCTTGATTTAATGACGATTGAAAAAATCAAGAACATTTTACTGGCGATTAAACAGCGCGGCGCCACCATTGTGATTGCTGAGCACCGTCTTTATTACTTGAAGGATTTAGCAGATCGTTTTGTTCTAATTGAAGAGGGACACATTCATTCAATTTTTTCTGCTAAAGAGTTTGCAACCCTTGATGAAACCACTTTAAGAAATCTTGGTTTACGAACCTTATCACTTGATCATCTGACAACAGAAGCGCCGATACTTTCTTTAGGGACACCCGATACACTTACCATTCCCAAACTACAGTTTCGTTATTCTAAAACCTCAGCTGAAGCTTTAGATTTAACAGACTTGTGTTTTACTTCGGGCGATGTGACTGGTATCTTAGGACGAAATGGGGCAGGTAAATCAACTTTCGCCCGATCGCTGTCTGGTTTACAAAAAAGAACGGTTGGTAACTTCGTATTAAACGAAACAACCTCTTTATCTCGGAAGGATCGCTTAAGCATGAGTTACTTGGTGATGCAAGACGTTAACTATCAACTGTTTTGCGAGACTGTTGAAAAGGAGCTTCTCTTAAAAGCCGGACAACCTGAGTTGTTCAACCGAGTTGTAACCTCATTCAACCTAGAAAAGTTACTAGGCCGCCACCCAATGAGCCTTTCCGGCGGTCAAAAACAACGAGTTGCTGTAGCTACTGCTGTGTTATCTGGAAAAAAAATCATCATTTTGGACGAACCCACCAGTGGTTTGGATTACTATCACATGCAACAAACCAGTCAAATGGTTGCCAACCTCAGAAAGTTGAATGTTTTCATTTTCATTATTAGTCATGATTTGGAATTCATTCAAAGCACTTGCACTAAATTGCTGACCATTGACCAGGGGAAAAAAGGGGCTGAATTCACCCTTGATAAAACCACTACAAAAGAGTTAATAACAATTTTTAATGAGCTGAGCCATTAAAGTGGCACCCGTTACCGATACGATTAATAAGAACATTTAAATCTAGCCTCAAGTCAAAGCTGATTTTTTTCAGCTTTTTTTGCTGTCTTGAGATTTCTCCATAATTCCTACAAAACTCTTGGTTACAATGAGGGGGATTTGATAGATAGGAGGAAGATGATGAAAAACAACAACTTACTGATTACCGTGGCGATTATCTGTATTGCCATTGCTGGAGTGGGGTGGTTCGTTACAGGACAAGCCACAAGCGCTCCAGAGGCTCAACGAGACCAACTTGTGACAACTCCATTAGCCAGTAATAAAACAACTGACTCTATTGATCACTCTAGCAGACAGACTGATTACAAAGGTAATCATCATAGCTCTAATGGACAGCATTGCGCTGATCAATCGATTGACTAAAGAAAGAAGGCTTATTTTATGTTAAATCACTGTACAAACTTTTTTTCTCGAGGAAGATTTGGTATGATAATGCCAATAGGTTGGCTTTGGCTGTTACTTTTAGTTGGAGGTGGTTTATTATTGTGGCATGCTTTGACTAATAGATCCCAACAAAGCCAGCTTACAGAACCAAAGTCTGAGACCGCTCACGAGATATTATTAAAAGAATTTGCTAAAGGCACCATCACTGAAGAAGAATATTTACAGAAAAAGCCATATATGGACTAGCATAAAGATCAGGAGACGATATGAAAATTTTAATTGTAGACGACGAACCTAAAATTTTAGAAATTGTTAAGGCCTATTTAACTGCCAGCAACTACGAGGTGATCGAAGCCTGCAATGGTCTGGATGCCCTCAAGGCATTAACCGAAGAACCTGACCTTGTCGTCCTTGATCTGATGTTGCCTGATTTAAGTGGACTGGACGTTTGTCGCCGTTTGAGGCAACAGTCCAATGTTCCGATTATTATGCTGACAGCAAAATCGGCTGAAGAGGACATCTTGACAGGCCTAAAGGTTGGCGCAGACGATTATCTTGTTAAGCCCTTTAGCCCTAAAGAATTGGTAGCCAGAATCGGGACCGTCTTACGTCGGGTTAATCCTGTTCTCCCTACGGCCTTACTATTTAAAGACTTAATCATCCAGCCCGAAACTCGTCAAGTATTTCTGGATGAGACAGAGGTAAACCTGACAGCTACGGAATTCACCCTTTTAGAAACACTGGCTAAACGGCCTCATCAATTGTTCACTCGTGAACAATTGATCGAACAAATTAAAGGTGACGATTTTGACGGTTTTGATCGGGCTATCGACTCGCATATTAAAAATCTGCGGCAAAAGCTTGGTGATAACCCGAGAAAACCAACTTACATCATGACGGTTCACGGCAGTGGTTATCGGTTCGGTTGCTTATGAAAAAACAGCGGACCCTTCGCACCCAATTGCTCTTTTCTTTTCTTTTAATCTCTCTTTTACTAGTAGGCTTTTTAAGCTTGATTACCATCAACTTGATGAACACTCATTTTGCTAAGTATGTGGATGACAAATACGCTGATACTTTGATTGAGTATCAGCATCGGGTTGAAACTGCCTTCAACCCTCAAACAAATGACTGGTATCAAGAGGAAATCGTGGCGATTGGCGAGCAAGCCAGCATGGGCAACGTCTTAATGACGGTCATAGACCAGCATGAACAACTTATTTGGAGCACTGAAACTAATCAAGGAAGTGGGCGCCACCACATGATGCAGGATCACTGCGCTCAAGCCGTTGCTCGGATTGATAAAACGAATTCTGATTACGTTGAAACCAGCTTGCCGTTAACGGTCAATAATCAAACCCTTGGCAAAGTGACCTTTGGCTATTATGGTGCCTTAAAGTATACGACTAATGATCTGCAGTTTATGCGCACGATGAAACGCAATTTAGCTTTTATTTTTATTTTGGCTCTGCCTCTTTCCTTATTGTTGGCTTCCTTAATTGCTCGACAAATCAGCCGTCCTTTAATCACGGTTAATCAGTTAACAAAAAAAGTGGCACAAGGGGATTACTCTCAACATATCGAGTTGGCGACACCCATTACTGAAATCAGCGAGCTCATTCACTCTGTCAATGAATTAACTCAGCGTCTAGATAGCCAAGACATGCTCCGAAAAAAAATGTCGACTGATATTGCCCACGAAATCCGCACGCCTTTAACAACACTCCAAGGAAATGTTGAAGCAATGATTGACGGGATTTGGGATGTGACACCTGATAGGTTGCAAACCTGCCACGAAGAGATTTTACGTCTCACTCGACTTGTGGCCTCTATCGAGCGAATCTCCCGCTTAGAGGAACAGCAGGAGCCCCTCCTTAAGAGCTCTTTCAACCTCTTAACATTAAGTCAGCACATTGCTAATAATTTTAATGCGGCTCTTAGTGAAAAAGAACTTACTTTCAACATTCAAGGAAATTCGGCTCTTATTGTGGCTGATCAGGATCAATTAAGCCAAGTGTTGACCAATCTTCTTTCAAATGCAATCAAGTTTACACCAGCAAAAGGTACCATTACTCTAAAGATTACCTCTCAACCTGATCACCTTATCCTTGTTGTCAGCGATAGTGGGATTGGCTTGTCTCCTGAGGAAGTCCCCCTCATCTTTGATCGTTTTTATATGGCAGATAAAGCCAGAAACCGCAAGATCGAAGGTCAAGGAATTGGTTTAGCCGTTGTTAAAAGCATTGTTGACGCTCATGGTGGCACTATTAGGGTTGAGAGTAGCCCTAAGGGCACTAGTTTTACGATTACATTACCTCGAAACTAATAAGCCGAGCCTGCACAGATATCTGTGCAGGCTCGGCTTTTATTATTTCCTTAGAACATCATGGTAAGCTGGTGTCCCTTCGATTTCGGCTTTAGCGAAAGGGCATAGGGGGATAATTTTTTTATCCTGAGCTCGAGCTTTTTCAACCACTAGCTTTACGAGTTGTTGAGCCAATCCCTGACCTCGGTATTGTTCATCCACAAAGGTATGATCAATAATGTAGGTATGGTCTCCAGCTACACTAAAAGTAATTTCAGCAATCAATTTTCCAACCTCATCCGCTTGGAAAAAACGAGTGCTTTCTTCAATAAACTTCATCTCATATCCTCCTTATCGTTTTTACAGTGATTAATGTTGAATATACCTTAACGCACTACTGGGACAGGTATCAATCACACGGGTGACTTCTTGGCTATCGGCGTTGTCAGGTAAAATCCAAGGCCGACGATCTAAATTAAAAATCTCTTGATTTCCTCGAACACAATTGCCCGAATGTATACAGATTGAGGTGTTAAAATAGACATCTACCTCTTTCCCACTGTATTTACGGTACCCTTGTTCTAGTAGTTCTGCTTCCATTGTGTCAGCTCCCTTCTGTTTATTGCATTTCATTAAAAATTGGCTCTCTCAGTTTTTGTTGAAACAATCCGTCAATGTCTGTTTTTTACTCTATCGAGAGGGCTTCCTAACGATTTATAGCTTTGCGATGAATTTTACTCATCATTCGGGAAAATGTTTGAAGCTCTTCTGACGTTAGGGCCTCTGTAAAAAAACTCTCTTGAAACGCTTCTTGACTCGGCTGAGCCTGAGACAGGATTTCTTCCCCTTCTGCTGTTAAAGAAATGGTCTTGGTTTTCCACTCTGTTTCTCGACGAATATAGCCTTCTTTTTCAAGACGACTAAGCATTCGAGAAATTCCACCTTGAGTAACTGTGGTTCTTTCGGCTAATTCCCCTTGAGTCAAGGGCTGGTAAACTTTAATTTGCATCAAGGTGTCAAATTGCGCCACCGTTAAACCAAATTCTTTTAAGTGCTCATTGGATAGCTGATTGCTTAAATGAATAAAACGCATCATTCGCAACCAGGTTAAATTACTTAAGCTAACTTTCTCCAATTGTCCACCTCTTCTCTTTACCATCACTTTACTAGGCAAGTGATAAAAATGCAAGTAATTCACCTCAAAAAAGCAATGCTGGCGTAAACCGGCATTGCCCTTCATTACCTACCTAAACTAAATCCCTTGCCCATAACCTCACTGGCAGCCATAGCCACTACGAAGCCGTGAGGGTCAATTGCCAGCACTCGCTCCCGTAGTTCAAGAAATTCTTTTTCAGGAAGCACACACATTAACATTTCCTGCTGCCCTTGAGAATACCCCCCTTTGACAGGTATCGAGGTAACACCTCGGTCCAAGTCTTCCAAAATCATTCCTTGAATCTCCGCAGATTTCTCTGAGATAATTAGAACATTTTTAGAGCGGTCAAAGCTGACTTGTACTAAATCAATCACGCGACCGATAACAAACAGACAAATTAATGAGTAGAGCACAATTTCCACATCAAAGGCGATCAAAGCACCTAAGATAACAAACCCATCAACAACTGAGACGGCTACCCCAATTGGTATCTTTAAATATTTCGTCACAATTTGCGAAATGATCGCTGTACCACCAGTCGAAGCGTTGCCTTTAAAAACTAGACCTAAGCCTAATCCCGTTACAATCCCACCAAAAATCCCTGCCAACAAAGGATTATGAGTCAAAACAGGCATATTCGCCGTAATACCCACAAAAAAAGGATAAATCATACTTCCCACAATTGTTTTCATACCGACTTCTTTTCCTAATAATGCAAAGCACAGCAGTAATAACGGAATATTAATGATGTAAAGGACTGTTGATACATTGAACCCAAAAAGGTGATTGATGATAATACTAATCCCATTGGCACCACCTGCCACGATTTGATTCGGTAATAAGATAGCATTTATCGAGACGGCTAAAACGAAGGCCCCTCCTAAAACATACACCAAATCTAAGACCCGTTCTTTCGTAAAAAAATTTGACATTCTGAACACTCCATTTCTATCGCAAGCTACAGATCACGCTTTCCTATAGCTGTATCACATAAGGTAAAAAGGCATAAAAAAATAGAAAAATGGGGAGTCCCAAATTTCTATTTATAGTGCTTCTTTTGTATTATAACGAAGAGTGAGAAGAAAAGTCAATTAATTCTTAGGTAGCCATCGAGAAGAGCTACTCTAAGAAGGCCCGAACTGCCTCATGAAATGCACTAGTAATTCTGGTGAAATGTGCAAGGAGATAAAAGCCCCCCTTGCCAAAATAAGTGAGGATAAATAATTCCCGACAACAAATGACTCCCCTCCGATAAAGGTCGTGCCAAGGACTAACAGTGGTCGCACTAAGGCAACTCCGACTAGCCAAATTCCCCGACTAAGCGGGTTGTGCTGACCAGCAAACTTAGCTTGAAGGCATTTTGCATTAAACGGTTGATACCTGTCTTCAGGTTTTCATTCTCCTGATACGTTTATCCTTATTATAAGTCATAAACCAAGAAAATAAATCAGGCTTGAGAAGGTTATTCCTCATGAGCTCTCTCATACTTTAGTCTCTTTTAGTCAAAACCCAAGGTTTAGGAATGCTCTCACCCTCGGCAAAGGGTCCTATTAAATGGGCAAATCGCCGAATTATCTGAAAATTAAAACTTTTCAGTTAAATCTCTTGTTTTTTTCAGTTAATTGTGGGAATATTATAAATAGATTAGGTGATGATTAAAAAACAAAGAGTGTTTATCGATTTTTTTCGTTATTGGCTACTTGTTGATACTCTCCCTATTCTTATAAAAAAGTTGATTATTGCTGGCGGTAACAACTGTTGCTGCTGCAAACAACTTTCCCCCCCTTTTAAAGCCTTGGAGCATGTAATGTTCTCCTTGGCTTTTTACCTTGTTCCCCTTAAGCTTATGAGGGATAATGGAGCTATATCCAATGACTTACAAGAAAATATGATTTAAAGGAGATTATTATGACCACATTTTATTGTGTGCGCCACGGTAAGACTGAATTTAACCTCAATAAAACCTTTCAAGGTGGTGGTATTGATTCCCCCTTACTCGCAGAAGGACGAACAGGTGCAACCTTAGTTGGCAACCATTTAAAAGCCGTTCCCTTTAAAAAGGTTTTTGTTAGTCCTCAAAAACGCGCTCAAGACACCGCTCAGCTAATCTTAGATCAACACAACCACCCTCCGAAGTTAGAAACCATTGAAGATTTACGCGAGATGGGATTTGGGTCGTGGGACGGACAACCTGAAATTAATTACCACCATGACGCTGAATTTCAACATCTGGTTCATCGGCCACACCTTTACAATCCCAGCCATTTTGGCGGTGAGACTTTCGCAGCCATGATTCAACGGGGAAAGCTGATATTCCAAAAAATAGCCAAGGAGCACCCTGAAGATGATGTCTTGATTGTCTCTCATGGTCTTTTTCTGCAAACCTTGTTGAAAGACCTTCAGGGCACCCCTCTATCAGAGATTCGTCAGGGCAGTTTTTTAGACAACACCAGCGTCACGACGGTCATCAGCTCCAATGAAGGTCAAACTCTGACTATCGACACTTGGAATGATACTAGTTTTATCCCTTAATAAACAGTAGGCTTACCAACCCATTGTCTCGGGAAGTAAACCTGCTGTTTTGTTAATCCAATTGGTATAATTGACGTAATCGCTTTTGATCCACAGATAAACCGTGACCAAATTCAATGAAATAAGGTTGTTGCCACTTCTGGGTAGCTAAGGCTTGAGAGCTAGTTGGTTGATCCCAAACTGGATAGACTCGCATTGCCATTTTCCCTGGTTTCTCTTGACTTAAGATCCCTCGTCTGGCTAGTTCTTCTTTAGGGAAAACAAATTGTCCAGACCTTTCAGACGTGAAAGTGTTAACCACTAAAACATCGGGACTATCCGTTGCAGAGTAAGGGGTATTCTTCCCTTGATCTTTATACCAAAGGGCCACGAATTGGCCTATTTTTTTAGGCGTTATTTTAGCCACTCGATATCAGACACTGGTCTTTTCCAGCCAAAATCGCCCAGCACCATACTCTAGATTTTGGAGTTCTACGCTCACTTTATCAGGGATTAATGTCCGATACAGTTCTTTTTGCACAACTGCTAAACTTTGCTTAAAATCAGTCATCTTGAGCCACCTTTTCTTGCCAAAAAGCTTGGATCTGCTGATCTAACTGGCCGAGAGTATGGGCAATTTGTCCATGCTGCCAATGCGGTGGAAAATAGCGTTTATACCTCTGAGTGTTAAATCGTTGATCCAACAATAAAACAACCCCGATATCATGACTGTCACGAATGACGCGGCCAGCGGCTTGCAATACTTTATTCATGCCCGGTATTTGATAGGCGTATTGAAAACCATCGCCATTTTGCTGATCGTAGTAGCCCTTTAATAGCTCCTGCTCTAAGTTCACCTGTGGCAGCCCAACACCGACAATCGCCACACCACTTAAGCGATCCCCTTTCAAATCGATTCCTTCTGAAAAGATACCGCCTAACACACAAAAAGCAACTAAGCTCGAGCTTGGCTCCGGAACAAACTGATTCAGAAATGCCTCCCGTTCTTCTTCACTCATTTGGCCTGTTTGAGTCATGGTCAATATTTCTGGATGGGCCTCGCTAAAGCCGTAAAGAACTTGATCCAAATAAGCATAGGAAGGAAAGAAAACCATGTAATTACCAGTTTTCCCTTTGACCATTGAGGCGATACTCTCGATTAAATCAGGAATGTTTTTTTCCCGTTCGCGGTAGGTCGTTTGTAAATAATCTGCTACCACCAGTAACTGATTATAAGGATCAAAGGGAGAAGGTAGCTGATAAGTTAAGCCTTCCTCACCACCACCTAATACATCTGAATAATAAAACAAGGGCGACAAACTAGCTGAAAATAAGACACTGGCTTTGCCTTTTGCCAATGTTTGCCCTAATAAATAGGAGGGATCCAGACACAATTGCTTGATATATACGTCTTTATCTTTGCATGAAACATACGTCATATAACGTTCATCGTACAATTCACTGATCTTCAAATAATTGATGACCTCAAAATAAAGGCCGAGAACTTCCTTTTCTCCCTGACCATTCAGATGTTGAGGTAACCATTCTTTAACCGCTTCATTAAGTTGATACAAATGATGAAATAAGGAATCTACTGGTTCACTCTGTTTCATGAAATCACGGTCTTCGCAGGCATCTCCAAATTGTTTTAATTCTTTCATTACACGGGTTAAACGGCGGCGTAATAGCTTGTCTTCCGTTGGCAAAATCTTTTTAACTGCAGCAAATTGATTCCGTGATAAACTGGCTGAAAACATCTCTTTCCCTCGATTGACCAGATTATGAGTCTCATCCACTAAAAAGACATAATCCTCTTTCTCTGCTTGAAAAAAGCGCCGCAAATAGACAATTGGATCAAATAAATAGTTGTAATCACAAATAATCGTGTCACACCACAAACTAATATCTAATGACAATTCAAACGGACAGAGGGTGTGCTTACGGGCGTATGCTTCAATCACCTCACGGGTTAACTGATCTTCATGTTCCAACAAATCAAAAAGGCCTTCGTTTAAGCGATCATAATAACCATTGGCAAAAGGACAATGTTCGGGTGTACAGATTCGCTCGTCCAAAAAACAAATCTTGTCCTTTGCTGTTAAGGTGACACTCTTTAGTTTCAGACCCTTCCGCTTCATTCCCTCAACGGCGTCTTCTGCCACTTGACGGGTGATGGTCTTAGCCGTCAAATAAAAAATTTTTTCGGTCTTTCCTTCGCCTATACTTTTGACAGCCGGAAATAAAGTAGAAATTGTTTTACCAGTACCTGTCGGCGCTTCTGTGTACAATTTTTTTTCCGACAAGATAGTCTTATAAGTGGCCACAGCTAATTCCCGCTGACCTTTACGATAGTCTCCGTAAGGAAAGGTTAACTTTTGAATGGAGCTATTTCGAATTGTCGTCCAATTGTCTTGAAAAATTAACCAAACTTCATACCGACTGATTAATTCTTGAAAAAAAGCCTCTAGTTCAGCGAAGGTATGGGTTCTCTTTTGACGGGTAATCTCCTCTGATACGCTTTGCATATAGGTCAACTGGACCTGAATTTCACTAAGCTCTTCCTCATGGGCTACCATATAGCCATAACACATGGCTTGGTACCAGTACAGGTCAAGTTGTTCCTGAGAAACATCTTCAAACTCACGCTCAGAAGTTTTGATTTCATCAATGGTCACCCCATTGCCATCACGAATAATTCCATCTGCTCGTCCGTCAATCACTAACTCACGTTCTGCTAGTGGCACTTTTATGGATAAGGTGACTTCTTTTTGATAGTCAGGGCCCATGGCTTTTTGAATTTTAGTATGGAGGCGGGTTCCTTCTGCCATGGCATTATCCAGGCTAGTAATTCGTGAATCAATGCTGCCTTTTCGCATGATAAATTCAACTAAACGCCTGACAGATAACTGATTTTTAATTGCCATTTAGACCTCCTTGCTTGCCTTTGAACCTCTAGGCAAGCCACCTGTTTCATATTTTTCCTACTTTTCGCTAATTAGTTTAAGCAAAACGGGGTGCGTTCTCTTGTTCCTCCATTATAGAACATACATTCCCATTGTACAAATCAAATCGTTGACATTTTTCTTTAAAGGCACTAGACTAATAGAGAATAAAAAAGCTTACTAAATGTAAGCTGCAAATCAAAAGAGGTGCTTACATGAAAATAGATATTTGGTCTGATTTCGCTTGTCCGTTTTGTTACATCGGCAAACGTCACTTAGAAACAGCTTTAGCTGGTCGTGAGGATGTGGAGGTTGTTTTTCACAGCTTCGAGCTTGACCCACAAGCTGCTACTCACTACGAAGAAGATATTCACCAACTGATTGCTAATAAATACGGGATTAGCTATGAACAATCTAAGGCTAACAACGATCAAGTTAGACAAATGGCAGCTGCAACAGGATTAACTTACGACTTTGAAGCCATGCAACCAACTAACACTTTTACGGCTCATCGTTTGGCTCAATTGGCTAAAAATCAGGGCAAAGGCAATGAATTTGTAGAAGCCGGCATGGATGCCTATTTCACTAAAGGGGCTTTCTTAAATGATGAAGAGACCTTAGTCGCTATCGGAACTAGTGTGGGCTTAGATGAGACTGAGCTACGCCGGGTCATCCATTCCAATGACTATTTGGCACCTGTCCGAGTTGATCAGACAAAAGCACTGGAATTAGGCATACAAAGTGTGCCCTTCTTCTTAATTAACGATCAATATGCCATCAGTGGCGCCCAACCTGTTGCAACCTTTGAAAACGTCTTAAAACAAGTGCCAACTGAAGGACAACCGAGTAAGGACCTAAATTGTGAAGATGGTTCTTGCAGCATTTAATCACACTTACTCGGCTCCACACCAAATAAATAAGGCTCTGGACATCTGTCCTAGCCTTATTTCCTTTGCTTTTAATGACTTGCTGGTTGTCCCTCTCTCGTAATCAACGCTTCTTCCAAAACTTGATTCGGCTTCCCACTCATCAAATCATCTAAATAGGTTGCAACTACGGTTGAGATTGATTGACTGGACTCTTGAAAGAAAATACTCGGTGTATGATCTACGGCGTAGTGAATCACGCCATCAATTGTATAAATAGGCTCTTTCATCGTCGTTGGGATCGAACTCTCAATTGCCCCATGCTCGTCACAGCTGACATCAATCAACAAGGTACCGTTTTTTAAGCGCTTTAAGTCCTCTTGATAAATTAAATGATCTTGTCGAGATCGATCCCACAATGTTCCGTTGACAACCACATCATACATTGGCAATTCTTCACGAAATAAGTCTTCTTGCTGTCGGTTAAAGACCGTCACGTTGGCACCTAGCTGATTCAACAACTCGATTGCCCCTTGAGCCACATTTCCACGACCAATCACAGCTACTTTTTTGTTTTTGGGTAATTTTCCAACCAGTCGAAAGGCATCAATAATGGCCGACCCACCTGCTAACTGATTGTTCCGCCAAAAGCTATGACGACCCTTTTTGTACATATTTGCCCATTCGTAAGACGTCAATTTATTGCGTTGAAGTAAGGCAAGGCGCTCTGGATTTGCTTCAGCATGAATCCACCCAAAAATCGTCTGCCCTGGTTGAAGCTGTTCTAAATAATCAGCATCCCCAATTTTAGGATCAGAGACAATTTGTTGACTCAAGGCTTCCTCCCGAGAAACGATGTGACATCCTAACGCTTGATAGTCTTTGTCTGAAATCTGCATCACTTCGCCATAATTCTTTTCAAAGTAAAGCTCGGATTGATACGCTAACTTTCCAATGTCAACCGGCAATAGCCCCCGGCGATGTTCGTTTTCTTTGGAACTAATGACAAATCCTACTGTTTTTACATTGTTCATTTTTTTCATACTCCTTCTTCTAAGTAAGCAGATGAAACCATATGACTGACTGCAGTGTCCGAGCAGGCCCAAAAAGTGCAAGCGTGCTTCACTAAACTAATAAGTGACTCCCTCTAATCTAACACAAAAATACAGATAATAGGTGAATGACGGTTTATCGACTACCCCGTCCTCATCTATTATCTGTTGATTAGTTTCTAGTCCACAACTCGTTCTCGCTTAATCTGCTTTAATTCAGCCACCAGCATAATGCTGATAATAATCAGTAAATACCAGCTAGTAATTTTCCCAAGATGAACAGGACGCCAGCGTTCCAATTGATCAGGGTATGCCCAGGCTCCAAGGAAACTTGCAATATTTTCAGCTAGCCAAATAAAAAATCCGATGAGAAAAAATGAGAGGGACATTGGCATGGTTAACCTCAATTCGTCAACTTGAAATGAGACACGCGTTCGGAAAAAAACCACAAAAACCAAGCCGATTAACCACCACCTCAAGTCCCATATATAGTGATGGGTGTAGAAATTAAAATAAATCCCACCACATAACAGCCAGACTGTCACTGATTTAGGCCAGTGAGCAATGTGTAGATCAAATACTTTCCAAGCTTTGCATATATAACTGCCAATACTCGCATACATAAACCCACTATACAGTGGCACACCACCTAGCTTAATCAATCCAGGTTCGGGATAACTCCATGAGCCTACTTGAATCTTATATATTTCCAAGGCTAAGCCTATTACATGAAACAACATGATCACTTTAAATTCATCTAAGGTTTCAAATTTTATTCCCAATAAAACTAATTGTATCAAGACACAGGTCACAAATAAAAGGTCATACCTGGCAATACCTGGTATACTGACCACTTTTGTAACAGCTAAGGCCACAAAAATCAATGCGGGAAACAAGCAACAACGCACCTGATTCAAGCCAAATGCCCAAAACAACGTAGCCCCTCTCTTCAAAGACACACTCTCACTAACGTCCATCTCCAACCTCCTAACCCTTTCACTATTAGTTTAGCGGTTAGTACGTTACCTGTCTCAGATCTTAAGAACTCTTTAGCAATTAATAGTTTATTTACTAAAAACCTAATATTGTTTAAAAAATCTTAAAAAAGAAGCCACCTTATTAGATGACTTCCTTCACTACGTTAAACTGTTTCCTTGGCCAAACTTTCACCTAAGGCATTTAAACGTGTTTCCCACTGATCGTGGCTTAATGCATGCTCCACCACATAGCGGTTGGCCTCATGAGCGCGACATTCCGCAGAACAGCCACGAAGATATTTATGTTCGTTCTCTTCTGAGGCGATCATTTGACGGTTACAATACGGATTAGAACAGTTACAGTAGCGTTCACAAGGTTCCCCATCAAACCAATCTTTCGCAATCACCACATGCTCCACGTGATTGATCGGCACGCTTAAGCGTTCATCAAAGACGTACATCATACCGTCCCAAAGATCACCACGAACTTCTGGATCACGGCTGTACATGGCAATACCGCCATCTAATTGACCGACATCTTTAAAACCTTCACGGACTAACCAGCCAGAGAATTTCTCACAACGAATGCCGCCTGTACAATAAGTCACCACGCGTTTTTCCATAAATTCCTCTTTATTGTCCTGAATCCATTGTGGCAAATCACGGAAATTACGAATATCTGGACGAATCGCCCCACGAAAATGACCAAGATCATACTCGTAGTCATTACGAGCATCGATTACAACCGTGTTATCGTCCATTAGAGCCTCACGAAAGTCTTTAGGCGATAAATACTCACCTGTTAGCTCGTGAGGGTTAATATCGTCTTCTAGGCTCAATGAGACGATCTCTTCACGTGGTCGCACATGCATTTTCTTAAAGGCATGACCATCAGCTTGGTCAATTTTAAATAGCGTGTCTTTAAAGCGAGGATCACTGTGCATGGCATCAATGTATGTTTCTGTGTCTTCTGTCAATCCTGACAGAGTACCGTTAATTCCTTCACCTGCCACTAAAATACGCCCTTTTAGGTTAAGGGACTTACAGAAAGCCAGATGCTCCTTTACGAATTGCTCAGGATTCTCGATGGTAACATATTGATAATATAATAATACTTGGTACTTCTTCAACCTAATTCCTCCTAATTTGAAAAGCCATTTGCAGATTCTTCGGCAATTCGAAGTCAGCTCACCGGCTTGTCTTAACTAATATCGACCTTAGCTTTTTTCATAAAACGTCCTGACAGAAAACAAGCTAAAAAATTCGTTCATTAAAATTATAGTGTAAGTACTACTAAAACATCAACTTTATTGCTTATTTCACAAAAAAAAGAGGAAGTCTGGCAAATTAATTAGAAATAGTTGACTAGCTGATGTTTTCTGGTTAATCTAATCTATAGACAAAGAATTAAACTATCGCGTATTGGAGCGGAAACTATGTTCTGGAAAGAAATCAAAACACAATTTAAATTATTCGATGGCATCATCATCGCAGCCCTTATTATTTTATCCTTTGCCCCCTATGCGGTTTTAGCAATTACCCAAAAGGATCTAAGCATTAGCACCAAACAGACGACAGCCATTGTCTCTATTGATGGCAAAGAAATCGATCGTTTTACGTTATCAGAAGACACGGAACATCAATTGGTCACCTATCACCCTTCCAAAAAACAGTACAACATTGTGGAGATCGAAGGTACCCGAATTCGTGTCAAAGAAGATAACAGCCCCGATCAAATTGCGGTTAAAACTGGATGGATCAGCAAACCAGGCCAGACATCCATTTGTTTACCTCACCGGTTAGTCGTGGAAATCGTCGGCGTTTCAGACGATCCTGACGACGATATGATTATTACGTATTAAAACAAAAAGATCTAGCGCGAGCTAGATCTTTTTTGTCTATCATGAGTCATTCCTAAGGGTTACTCTTTGACCGGCAATAACAATCTCAGCCCATTAAAGATAACCACTAAGGTACTGCCTTCGTGGACTAAAATACCAATAGGTAAATTCATCTTGCCAAAGATATTTAAAATGACCAGAAAGACTACTACAGCCATGGCGAAGTATACATTTTGCCAGACAATCTTATCCAGACGCTTCGCTACTTTATGAGCATAGCTCAATTTTGTTAAGTCGTTATTCATCAAGACCGCATCGGCGACATCCATTGCGACATCTGTTCCGTCGCCCATGGCGATTCCAATATCGGCATTCACCAACGCAGGGGCATCGTTTACCCCATCTCCTAACATGGCTACTACTCCATATTTAACCTGTTGGTCTGCAACAATCGCGGATTTATTTTCCGGTAACACATTGCCGATGATTTCATCCATGCCCAATTGCTTGCCAATGGCCTGACCGGTTTTTTCTGAATCTCCTGTGATCATCGTTGTATGAATCTGTTGCGATTTCAAGTAACTGATAACCTCTTTGGCATGCTCATTAGGCACATCCATCATAGCAATTAAACCGACAACTTGTTCATTCTCTGAAAAATAAACAACGGTCTTGCCTTCCTCTGAATAACGGTGATTTAAATCCGTCATGGCTTGGGTCACATCAGTAAAACTTTCTGGTTTTCCAATGCGGTAAACACGGCCCTCAACTTGTGAGACTAGGCCCTTACCAATGTCATTTTTAACCTCTAAATTCATTTCTGTTTCGTTGCTGAATTTAGCTAAAATCGCATTAGCCAATGGATGATTGGCTGTTCGTTCCATGGCCACAATAATATCAGTGTAACGTTGTTCCTGAGTCCCATCACTAAAGAAATAATCGGTAACTTGGGGTTTCCCAGCTGTTAAAGTACCGGTCTTATCAAAGGCCACAGCTTGAACATCTGCAAGGTTCGATAAATAAGAACCGCCTTTAAAGAGAACCCCTTTTTTAGCTAGATTAGAAATAGCTGATAAAGTAGCTGGTACAGCGCTAGCTGCCAAGGCACAAGGGGAGGCCACCGTTAGAAAAACCATCCCACGATAGAAACTTTCATACCAGCTCCATCCCATAATAAAGGGCATCATCAAAATAAAAAGTGGTACAATCATTAAAACACTCTTTACATATAACGGTTCCAGTTGCTGAATTTTAGTTCCTGTCTTTGTTAAATTAGACTGAGATTGATTAACTAACTGCAATATTTTGGAAAATAAGGTGTCCTGACTGTCTTTTGTCACTTCCATGGTAAACGTACCATTGCCGTTAATTGTACTACCAAAAACATCGTCTCCAACAGTTTTTTCCCGAGGCATGCTTTCACCGTTAATCGAACTTTCATCAATCGCACTGTAGCCTGATAAAATCACGCCATCTGTCGGTATTTGATCACCGTTTAAGACTTTTAAGTGATCACCAATTCCCAAGGCCGTTACTTCCACAATCTTCGTTGATCCGTCATCTTGAATCAATCGGGCCTCTGTGGGATTCATTTTCATTAAGTTGGTAATTTCCCGTTTACTTTTGCCCTCAGCATACTCTTCTAAAAAATGGGCTGAAGCAAAAATGACAATTAGCAGGGCTCCTTCTTGAAAATCACCAATTAGTGATGCCCCAAATGCCGCTAAAGTCATTAAGATATGGACATTCGGTGTGAACTTCCCTTGTGCCTTGGTTGAGACAATCGTATCACTAATTCCTTCTTCAATAATGTGGTAGCCAGACATTAACATAGCCAACACGTACAACCCATTTTGAAGTAATCCCTCATTAAGAAACATCGCCACTAAAAAGGCTGCTAAACCGATAAAAAATAAGATAACTGGCATCTTCCCATGATCGTGATCATGAGAATGCTCATGGGTATGACCATTGCCCTGGCTGTCGTGCTCACAACTGTGACTGTGTTCTGTTGCTTTTTCCATAAGACTTCTCCTCTTTTCTCACTTACTTTATATAAGAAACGTATGAATACTTGTTCATGTGTTTAGTATACAATGTTTCCTAAAAAAGTGCAAGAGTTTTCCAACAAAAAAGAAACTTAATATAACAAAACGAAATGATTTCTATTTACTTCGTATTTTTAATGAACACATATATTAAAAATAAACAAAGAAAACCATCTTCATCTGTAAGTTTACTAGCTACCATAAATAAGCGATTTATTTTTATAGGCTAACTTCTTTGTCACAGCCAAGATTTATCCGAAACATTGCCCGTAAACCAATTCATTATCTTATCTTTCAACTAATCTTTCAGCTGCAAACACATTAGCAAGCTAAATAACCCGGTTAACATCGATCCCCTCGCAAAATAAAGACTGTCTGAGTATGATTTTAGACCATTCTAACAATCAATTAAATCACATTTTTTTCTAAAAAAAAAAGACCTTAGCCTCAAGGTCTTCTAACCATTTCATCTCTTTGTTCCCTTTCTTCTTTAATACCAGGCGCTTGGAATCTTTTGGTCATCTGCAAACAGATTAGGCTCCAGCGCTAATAAGGATGACACTAGCTCATAAACTGGTTGCGCCTCAATCACCAAGGACTTAGCGTCTCCAATTAACCCTTCCCGAATCAATTTATGGGCCACCAATGGCTCATAAAGCTTGTCATAATGTTGAGATACATCACCGATGTGGCGGTGCTGAGGAGCCTCAATGATTCCCGATGGCAACTTGATTTGCAAGGCTTCCCGCTCAACCGTTAAACGATTTGGAATGCCGTTCCATTCTTCTACGCCGTGAATAAAAGTGTTTGTTTTTAAGGTTGCGCCTAAAAATAGGATTTTAGCGTCTACATCTAGCAATTTCCCCCAACAGCCCTGTCGCCCACAAGGGGTGGCAATGACTTCCTCCCCGGCCACAAAAGCCTCTGCTTCAGCACCATAGGCCGCTACGGAATGAGTAGGATGCAGCGAACGCACCACACCTGCTTGAGCCATAAACGTATTAGGTAAAATTCCCACACAAGCAGGCTCTGTAGCCGGATCAAAAAGGGGATTCCCTTTATTAATCTGACGCCAAGTATGAGTGGGAAAAATCAAAAGACCTTCTACATAGCTCATTAACCCTTGGATCAGTCCGACTGGCCCCCCTTCAACCTTACCAACAGCCTTATAAGATGAGTGGACTAACAACCTGTCTCCTGGAGTAATTCCCAAAGCTTCGAGGTCTTTAATTAATTTTTTTTTAGTATGCATCTGCTGTACCTCCTCATAGTGATTCTAATCCAAATTAAACCAAAGGCAGACTAGCCTAATGACCGTCGACTAATTCTCCTCGTTACACTATCACGCCGATGACAAACAGAAGGGCGTACAGCATGACGGTTAATGCTAAATTTTTAATAGCCAAAGGGAAAGTTTCCAGTTTAACCTGGCGCTTAGAAAAGGCTACGGTATTTTTCCAAATAATAGGGAAGATAAGCCATAAACCTAAGACGGTCCAAGGAACTAAACCACCGGTAACTGCCACAGTAATAACGATAAATGGCGTCAAACTTAAAAACCAGAACAAACGAATGGCGCCTTTTTTTCCTATATAGAATACTAGTGTATGGCGATTGTTTAAGACATCTTCTTCTAAATCACAAGTATTATTTGCCAGCATTAAATTAGCAATAGCAAAAACAGCTGGCAAGGACATTAGCAACACTTGCCCTGCTAACTGCCAAGTAAAAGGGGCAACGTCATAGATGTTTAGATAGACACAGATCAACGGTATGACAAATCCCATGGCAAGGCCTGATGCGACTTCTCCTACAGGCATACTGGACAAGGGCTTCGGCCCAGCGGAATAAAAAATCCCCACGGAGTAACTGATGATTCCCAACCACAAAATTACCCAACTTGTTTGTGACGCAAGATAGATTCCCATAACCGCGGAAACAAAAATAAATCCTACCATTAAATTACGCACCAGTCGCAGAGACAGACGCTCTCTACCAATAATATTGGTTTCATCTTTATAATCATGGACATCGGTGGCATTGTGATAGTCCATGTAATTATCTAAAATATCAACAGCCATATTAAATAAAACCATGGCAATAAAAAAGAACACCATATTGCCTAAATACACTTGCTGATAATGGTACCAACTATAAGCCATCCCTAAAATAAAGGGGAAAACGCTGGCTGTTTTAGCTTTTAGTTCCACCAGTTCTGCAAATACTTTCCAACTCATTATTTGACGCCTTCTTCCTCACAAAAATTCATCATTTTCTCTTATTTATTTGATTATCCACTAATTCTCTCAAGAAGTCTAACATTCCTAGAGCAATCAATTGACACAATCTTCATTTTAAGCTAAATTGGAATTAGTGTAAAGAATAGTGCAGGAGGCCTGATATGGCGATTCACCCATTATGGGATAAATACCCAACAATGCAAGAACAATTAATAGAAACACAAAACGTGATGAATAAATCAGTTAAAATTCGCAACAAAGAGATGACAGGAGCTTTGCAGTTATTTTTCGAAGCTGGCGGCAAGTTACTTCGGCCAGCCTATTTTCTTCTCTTTAGCAGTTTTGGGCATGTGCCTACTAATAAAATTAAGTATCAAATGGCCGCTTCGCTGGAAATTTTACATGCGGCTACCTTGATTCACGATGATATCATCGACGATTCCCCTATTAGAAGAGATTGTCCTTCGATACAAGCTGCTTACGGCAAAGATATTGCTGTTTACGCTGGCGATTTTTTATTTACGGTTTATTTTCAGTTATTGGCAAATTCCTCTCAAACGACTGAGGCATTGGAGTCAAATGCCCTTAACATGAAACGGATTTTAGTTGGTGAATTGGATCAGATGCATTTGCGTCACAACCCCAATATCACCATTAAACAATACTTGCAACACATTAAAGGCAAAACCGCACAGCTATTTCAGTTTAGCTGCTACCAAGGGGCTCAAGTTTCCCGCAGTTCCCTTCGCGTCCAGCTCTTAGCCCAACGAATTGGCTATCAAATTGGCATGGCGTTCCAAATTTTAGACGATGTACTGGATTTTACGTCTACGGAAGCTGAACTTCACAAGCCTATTTTAGAAGACATTCGCAACGGAAACTACACCTTGCCTTTAATATACGCCATGGCTGAAAATCGTGATGCCTTTGCCCTTTTAGAAAAAGGCAGTGAGCTGACTGATGAGGACATCCAACTGATCGTCACGAATATCAACCGATATCACGGTCTTGAAAAAGCCCAAAAGTTAGCCACTCGTTATACTGATAAGGCATTGGCTGATATTGAAAAATTACCTGATACGCCTGAGAAACAGATACTCTTTGAACTGACGGAGCGTCTATTAAATCGAGCAGACTAAAAAGGATGAAGAGCAGCTAAGCTGTTCTTCATCCTTTTTAGCGTTCGACTTCTTCGCAGTACAACTCTAAATACTGATTCAATAAGGCGTATGCCTTTAGCATGCTTAAGGTTTCAAGATTAGTCACGTAGTTGGCTTTGTTAAACATCTGCTTCCGCACATTCAGATCTAAGTCCTCTTTGAAATTTGGCAGATAATCAACAAATCGCTGAACCCAACTCAAAAATTCATCGTATTTTCTTTCATCTTTATGTAACATAGCTTGACTCCACTGATAATCTAAAAAGTCGATTGCCGTCGTATAGGAATAATAATCATCTCGTTGAACTTTTATTCGCTTTTCATGATCTGGCTTCTGAGATTGTTTAAATAAATCTCTAATCTCTAATTCCAACTGATATTTTGAACTTGGCACAGGACTTGCCGTACTTGGCAATACCTTTGATTTTTGACTAAATTCTCGAGGAGGCTGTTCACCGGAAATTTGTTCATCTACCGATGCTTTTAGACGCTCCCGCATGCTTTCAATTTTCGCTGACGCTTTCGGTTGAGTCTTATCCTGCTCGCCTAAATGACGGAAATCCACATCCATATGAACGTCGGAAAACCGTTTGATTTGGCGAAATTCCTGAGTGATTTCAACAGCTGGCACATCATAAGCTTCATGCCCCTGATCCATCACGGACTCCTGCAGATTCTCATCTCTCGTAACTTCAGAGGCTAACACTTTTTGAATCTCTTCCACTAAGAACTCCCGTTCAACTCGCTCATCCAAGTCCTCAAGCACTTGTTGAATGATTAAAGGTTCACGCTGAACCACCTCTGATTGCTCTGTTAGTGGTTTTCCAACTGTTTTAGTGACTTCCGCCAATTTTTGAAGAGTTAGTTTTTCCACTACTGCCTCTTGCTCAAGTAACTCTTCCTGAAGCACTTCGTTGTTTAGCGGTTGTTCACTCAGCATTTCTATAGGTGCAAGGTCCTCGGATACAGGATTTGCCAAAATAGGTACTTCGACTTGTGGCTGAACAGCCATCTCTTGATGTTTTCCTTGTCTAATCTCATCATACATCTGCTGAAGCTTGTCCAACTGCTCATTTTTAGCTTGGATATCTTGCTCAACTTGCTCTCTAAAGGAGGCGTAATCAACTTCAAGACTATCAATCTTTGCTTGGCGACTAGCCAGCTCTTGATCCATCTGGTGGAATTTTTCTTGCAAGTCGTCTAGTTGCTCTTTTTTCGTCAAAATATCTTGACGAACTTGTTTTCTAAAGGCTTCATGATCTGCTTCCAGTTCCACAATTTGATGTTGTTTCGACAAATCATCTGAAATTTTTTCAAACTTATCTCGTAATCCGCCTAACTGTTCATCTTTCTGTTGAATATCCTGTTCTGTTTGAGCCGTAAATTCTTTTTGCTCCTGCTCGATTAAACTGATTTGCTCTTGTCGTTCCGTTAACTCATGGGTCATCTCACCATATTTAGTTTGTAGTTCAACCAGTTCTTGATTTTTCTTACTTAACTCACTTTCAGCCAATTCCTTAAAGGCTTCCAGATTACTCTCTAATTGACTCACCTTTTGCTGACGTCTGGTTAATTCCATGGTAATTTCTTCATGTTTATGCTCTAGCTCAGCAAGTTCAGCATTTTTAGCCAGTAATTTCTCTTCTGACTGTTGTTTATAACGTTCAAAATTAGGGATTGACTCGTCTAACAACCGTTGCTTAGCCGTCAGTTTTTCCTGTAAGGCCTTGACTTCATTATTTTTCCGTTCAATGTCTTCTTCGGTTCGATCACGGTAAAGGTGGTGATCCTGTTCGATTTTTTTGATCTTTTCTTCATAAAAAGACAGGTCAGCCTCAAGCTTTTCATACCGACTTTGCAAAACATCTAATTGCTCATTTTTATTTTCGACATCTAGTTCCGCTTGCTTTCTAAAAATATCGTGATCGCGACCGATATTATTGATGCGTTGTTGACGAGCCGCCAGTTCTTCATTCAACTGCTCATAGCGCCCTTGTAGCACATCTAACTGATTGCTCTTCGCCTGAATATTACGAGCCGCTTGCTGACGAAAATACTCATGGTCTTTCTCTAAATCGTTAATCCGCTGTTGACGAGCAGATAAATTTTTATCCATCTGCTTGTACTTTGCTTGTAAACGATCCAAATAATGATCTTTTTCCTGCAAATCCTGCTCCGATATTTCTCGGTAGGTTTTATATTCTAATTCCAACTCATCCATTTGCTTCTGACGAGCGGTTAATTTTTCATCTAAATGATTTGCCTTACTAATATCAATTTCTCGCAAACAAACTGCCAACAGCTCTGCGGCTTTATCTTTCAGGTCATTCGTCTCCCCTTTAATTCGCCGTTGCCCCCGCTGAAAATTGACGCTTAAGGCAAAATCTCCTGCTTCACTGAATTCATAGTAAAGTTCGTGCAAAATAAAGTTTGGGAAAAATCGAGCCCAATATTCCATAAAACGAAGACTGGCAGGTTCAAAAAATTCTGCAGGAATCCCTTGTTGTTTACAAAAAATTGTTAGTTGCATCAATTTGGCATAATCAATTGTCGCTTCTTTAAGTATAACAGTCGTCTTTGTATTTCTCTTTTGGACTTCCTTAAATATCCGCGACTTCATATGAATGACATGCTGCAACATTAAAATCCACCTCTCTAAGTACTTTCATCCCTATTATTAACTATGGGTCGTTTTTCGAACGGTATATATACACTTTATTGACAATTTAAACAATATACTTCAATAGTACCCATTTATGCTGTCGGTGTAAAGAGAAACTTGCGAAAAAAGCCTGATCTATTACTAGATTAATTTTTCAATCTAAATAAGTGAAAGACTTTGGGTCATTCCCAAGATCCTTCACTTAGTTATCTTTACTTAGTTATAGTCTAAACTAAGTAAATGCTGGTAATGCGCGTTGGTTGCTTTTAGTTCCTGAGGTGTATCATCCATCATAATCTCACCGGATTGGATAAATATCACTCTGTCAGCTTGTTCAATGGACATCAGATGATGGGTGATCCAAAGCACTGTTTTATCTTTTAAGACAGATAAGACCGTTTCTAAAAGGGCTCGCTCTGTCAACGGATCTAAACCAATGGTCGGCTCGTCAATAATGACGATGGGAACATCTTGTAATAGAATCCGGGCTAAGGCAATTCGCTGTTGCTCGCCACCAGAAAATCGTTTTCCTCCTTCTTCCACAAGGGTATTGACCCCTGCTGGCAACTTATCAATCACCGGCTGCAAGCCCGCTTGATGAATCGCCTCTAAAACTTGCTCATCGCTGGCTTCTAAATTACCCAAACGAACATTGTTTAGGATACTCGTATTAAATAAATGAGGGGCTTGATTCAGTACGCCAATATAGCGAGACATTTCACCCAGAGCTGAAACTGGCTTTCCTTCAATTAAAACTCGACCTGCCTGGGGAATTAAATCGCCCCTTAAAATTTTAGACAGAGTGGTTTTACCTGTCCCGCTCTTCCCTAAAACAGCTAGAGTTTGACCGGGCTCAATCATCAAATTAAAGTCTTTAAAAATGACTTTTCCAGCCTCTCGATAGCTAAAGGTAATGCCTTCGAATGCGATACCAGCATTGACTAAGGGTTGAGTAAAACTAACTGTTTCAACCACTTCTTCCGAAACTTCCACCACTGGTAAACTGTCTAAGCGCTGAGCCGAATCTTCGTACATGGGTAATTCTGTTACCCCTTGACTAATAGGTGAAAAAGCGTCCATTAGGGGAAATACTGCTAAAATAAACGCCGCTACCCAGTTTAAACTTCCCTTGGCACCTGCCCCAAAATAGGTGCCAGCCCAAAGGAAGATTGCCACAATGATTAACCCAAAAACAAATTGAATCACAAAATCTTGAAAACGAGTGTACTTGTTCAACTTTATATCTTCCTTGCGGACGTTCTTTTCAGCTTCGTTATAACGGACTAAAAACTCATCGTAGCGCCCGCTGTACTGCCAGTCACCAACACCTAAAATCGAATCCGTTAATTGATTGTAAAGAATGTGGCGCTCTTGTTTCCGACGGTATACTCTGGCTCGATTAACAGCGACAGAAGCTAAAGGTAGGATGACGATAATAATCCCCAGCATCAATAACATTAACAAAGCAAAAGGAATCGAAAAGACACCAAAACCAATCACGATTAACAAGTATAACAACAAACCGATTAAGGTTGGAAAAATCGTTCGTAAATACAAATTCTGAATGTGCTCAATATCCTCTGCTAAAATCCCCAAAATGCTACCAGTTTGGAATTCCTCCTTGGATTTAGCTGCTCGTGATTCCAATGAGCGGTATAATTTCAAGCGAATATCAGATGTCATTCGCAAGACCCAGTCATGGCTCCCTAAGCGCTCCATATAACGGAATAGCGGTCGACCGATCCCAAAAGCTCTCGTCAAGACAATCGGCACGTAAACGGCCAAAACATTCCAAGGGCGAGACGCTGATTTACTGATTAAGAAACCAGAGGTGAACATCAATGCACTGCCGGCGAAAAATGTCAGCAAGCCTAAAAAAAGGACAAGTATTAGCAATTTACGGTACTTTCTAAAATAAGGGCGGACCCAGGTATCTTCTTTTGATAACAACAAGCGTTGTGTGGTCTCTTTATTATCCATGCGTTTGCCCTCCTACAACGTCACTGGCAAACCGACTATAGTAGCCATCTCTCGTTGTTAATTCCTGATAGGTCCCTTGTTCGACAATCTGACCATCTTCCATAACTAAAATATAATCCATCTCTTTCATCCAATGAAGGCGATGAGTCGCAAAGATGACTAACTTCTCTTCAAACAATGGCAACATGGTTTCCTTTAATTCCGCTTCTGTTTCAATATCCAAATGAGCAGTCGGCTCATCAAATAGCAACACCTTTCGGGAATGATCCAAGAACGCACGTGCTAAGGCCACCCGTTGCATCTGGCCACCACTTAAGGTTTGACCCCCTTCACCAATTACTGTTTCAAGTCCCTCGGGCAGTTCCTCTAACAAGTCAGTTAATCCTGCTTGAGCGACTGCTGCCAAAATCGCCTCATCCGTAGCATCAGGCACGTAAAAAGCCACATTCGCTTTAAAACTGGCATGAAACAAATAAGGATCTTGAGGTATGTAAAATAATTGCTGTTGCCAATCCCGTTGTTTCAAAGTCTCAAGAGTCTGATCATTCACTCTAATCTGGCTTTCTGGTGTTGGATTTAAGAATCCGCCAAGGACTTTGATTAAGGTTGACTTCCCAGATCCAGAAAGTCCTACTACACCAATTTTCCCATATCCCTGCCAGTTAAAACCAAGGTTGCGAATGGCATCTTGTTCAATATCTGTGGCATAACTTGCCCCGAGCTCTTGAAGGCTTAAACTATCCGCCCCTTGCCACTCGTGAGGTAAGCTGAGCTCTTCCTGAACCCCACTTTCTTTCGCATCAAGCACACTAAAAATACTTTTCAACGTGTTGCCTCCATTGAGAGTCGCGTGATAGTCATTAGCAAAATCTCGGATTGGTAAGAAAAAATCCGGCGCTAAAATCAAAACAGTCAGTGCTGGAAATAACGGCATCAACCCATTGATTAAATTTAAGCCTAAAAACAAGGCGATGATTGCCACTGATAATGTCGTAAAGAAATCCAAAGCAAAAGTTGATAGAATCGCAATGCGCAAGGTACTCATGGTTGCTTTTCGATAATTCTCACTAACATTATAAACGTTTTTGCCATAGCGTTTACTTAACCCCAAGAGGTTTAAGGTTTCCAAGCCACGTAAAGAATCAATAAAATGATTGCTTAGAATTTGGAAGCCTTCGTACTGTTTATCGGCTTTAGCTCTCGCCGCGTATCCTAAAATAATCATAAATAAAATGATAATCGGAAACACTAAAATCAGCACCACCCCTGACCGAATATCTTGTGTAAAAACAAAAGCCGCGATCAACCAAGGGACGATCATCATATTAGTAATCTTAGGCAAGATGATGGTGATGTAATTTTCCAATTGGCTAATACCTTCAATAGCCATGGTGACCATATTGCCAGTCCCTTCTTTTTGAACAAAATTTGGCCCTAAAGAAAAAACTTTTTTTAATAATTGTTGACGGATCTCTTTTGACTGTTCGTAAGCATAGCCATCCAGCCACTTATCTTTAATAAAATGACCGACTTGGCGCATCATAAAACAAACAAAAAACAAAGCCACTTGTGGCAGTTGTGACGCAATCGTTGCGCCTCCCCAAACACTGCTAATGCCCTTTGATAAGAAATACGCCTGACCTATAATCAAAAGAGCTTGCAGGACAGCTAGTCCTGCAAGCCCGATAAAAACAGGTCTGATTTTATTGAAACGAAATACATTTTTATCTATCATCAGAGTTTACCCCTTTATTTTACCTGTTTTCAATCTCTTTCCAAAAATGTAATAAGACCAAGCTTGGTAAGCCAACACAAATGGCAGTAAGCAAGCCGTCACTATTGTCATAATCTTCAATGTATACGGTGAACTAGATGCGTTCACGATTAATAAATCGTAAGCTGAATCGATGGAACTAATCATCACTCGTGGGAATAAGCCGTTAAACAACAAGACCACAATTCCCGCTAAAACAGCACCAGTAGCTAAAAACGACAGCAATTCTTTGTCTTTAAAAGTTCCAAATGCTGCCACAACTGCGGCTAACACAATCACAACTAAAATAATCAAAGTTGAGATCGGGCGTTTATCAAAGAAATCTGTGTCTTTCCAAAGTAAACCGGCAAAAACCACCAAGCCAACAAATAAAACTGGGTAAAGACGTTTAGCATACATTGCCGCACGGTGACGAATCGGTCCATCTGTTTTTAAACGAATGTAGTTCAATCCGTGAATAAAACAAATCAACGTAACGGCAACAGCTCCCACTATTGAGAACAAGTTAACGTAATCGCCAAAGCCCGCGTAAATATTTTTGTCTGCCTCCATCGGCATGCCACGAACCATACTAGTAAACATTAAACCAAAGAGGAAGGGTGTAATCGAACTACCGATAAACAACGCCCACTCCCAAATATTACGACCACGATCCGATTCCATATGATCACGAAACTCAAAGGAAACACCGCGTAAAATTAAGCCAAATAAAATTAAGAACAAGGGAATGTAGTAACCACTAAAGAGCGTTGCGTACCACTCTGGGAATGAGGCAAACAACGCCCCACCAGCAGTAATCAACCAAACTTCATTAGCATCCCAAACGGGCCCAATCGTGCCCATCACTTGTTCCCGCTCCTGGCGATTTTTTGCCAAGATTTTGGTTGCCATACCGACACCAAAGTCAAATCCTTCTAAGAAGAAGAAACCAATAAACAGAACAGCAATCAATAAGAACCATAGTAGTTGTAAGAAAGTCATGTCCATACTAGAACGCCTCCTTAGCTAATGGGTCTATCGTTGATAAAGCTTCTTTATCTTCTTTATAAGGTCCGTACTTAGCCACCCGTTGTACTAAGAAGACCATCACGCCACCCAATAGTGAGAAGATTAGGAAATAAACGATATTAGTGAATAGTAACTGAGTCGCAGTAACACTTGGTGACACGCTGTCGGCGATTGTAAACAAGCCGTATACGGTCCAAGGGAAACGACCTAACTCGGTAATTAACCAACCTGCTGTGTTGGCGATAAATGGCGCCGCAATACACAGCGTCAAGATAACTTGTAACCATTTCATTTTAAATATGCGATCATTGCGCAGTGCCCATAGTCCCACAATGGCTAACAATGCCATTAAACTACCGAAACCTGCCATGAAACGGAAACTCCAGAACAACGTGTTAACAGGTACATAGAACTCCATATCCTTGCCCCATTTTTCTTGCATCTCTTTATTTAAGCTGTTCATCCCTCTAAAATCACCTTCATGCTCGCTCCCTAAGAGTGATAACATATAAGGTATTTCAATGCTGGGACCTTCTGTCCGATTCTTTTGATCCATTAAGCCGACAACTTTCCACGGTGCTGGTTGTGCCACGTCTTCGTAAATACCTTCCATGGCCGCAAATTTCATCGGTTGATCCGCAATTACTGCCTGAGTTTGCGCATGACCAAAACCAATCGTTAAGATAGAGGAGATTAAGCCAATAATCAGACCGACTTTCATTGATTTTCTAAAGAAAATCACGTCTTCCTTACGCATCATTTTCCATGCAGAAATTCCCACAATCACAAAACCGCCCGTTACAAAGGCACCAAAAATAACGTGTGGTAATTCAAGCCATAATTGATGATTTTTTAAGAGCTCCAAGAAGCTGGTTAACTCTGCTCTTCCTGATTCAGGATTAAATTGATATCCGACAGGATTTTGCATAAATGAGTTCGCCGCTAAAATCCATAAAGCTGATAGGGTCGAACCAATGGCAACCAGCCACATAAAGATCATGTGAGTTCGTGGTTTTACTTTGTCCCAAGTAAAATGCCACAGGCCAATAAAGGTTGACTCTAAGAAGAAAGCCAATAAAGCCTCTACTGCTAAAGGCGCACCAAAAATATCCCCCATAAAGCGTGAGTACTCTGACCAGTTCATTCCAAATTGAAACTCCTGAATGATTCCTGTTACGACTCCGACAGCAAAACTAAGTAAGAATATCTTTCCCCAAAACTTAGTCATGTCTTTGTAAACTTCTTCTTTCTTTACAACGTACATTGTTTCCATAATAGCCACGGCCAATCCTAAACCAATGGATAAGGGCACAAAAAAGAAATGAAATACTGTCGTCATTCCGAATTGAATCCGCGCTAGTGTTAATACATCCATGTAAAGATCCTCCTTTTGTTATTTTTTTCATCTTTAGAATAATTATCATTACATCACTATTATAGTCTATTATCTCACAAAAGGAAAATTTCCCTTCAATAAAATGAGAAATATGCTAATAAGGATACTCACAAACTTTCATTTAACAATCTATTTTTTTAGCGCATCGTTACAAATTCTTCGGCTCCAGTTGGATGAATCGCCACGGTGTTATCAAAATCTTTTTTAGTCGCTCCCATCTTAATAGCCACTGCAAAGCCTTGTAACATCTCGTCCATCCCAATCCCGACGCCATGTAACCCAATAATTTTTTCTTCTTCCCCAAGGCAAACCAACTTCATCGTCGCTTTTACTTTCCGTTTTTGAAGTGCGTACTGCATGGGATTGAATTGTGAACGATATATCTTGATCTGTGATTTATCGTATTTTTCCAAAGCCTCTTGCTCCGTCAATCCGATGGTGCCAATCGGTGGATGACTAAAAACAACCGTTGGCACTAAGTCATAGTTTAAATGCTCATCTGTCTTGCCATTAAACAGTCGTTCTGATAAACGTCGGCCAGCTGCTATCGCTACAGGGGTCAGTTCTAGTTTGCCAATGATATCCCCGATAGCATAAATACCTGTCTGAGCTGTGTTTTGATATTTATCGACCTTGACCTGTCCTTTATCATTCAGCTCAACCTTAGTTTTAGCCAAGTCTAAACTTGCCAGATTCGGTCTGCGGCCAATTGCCCAAATAACCGTATCCACCACTAACTCCTGACCATTTTCAAAATGTAACACTAATGACCCGTCTTGGGCACTGCTAACACTTTTAGGAACGGATAAAGGATGCGTCTTAATGCCTTCTTGTTGATAAATATCCAACAGAGCATCGACGATTTCTGTATCAAAATCCCGTAAAGGGCGTTCCTTACGGTAAACCAAATGAGTCTCTGCCCCTAAACCATTTAAAACACCCGCCAATTCAATGGCAATATAGCCTGCCCCAACAACAGCCACCCGTCGCGGCAAGCTAGTCAACTCAAAAAATCCATTGGAATCAATGCCCAAGTCGGCTCCAGGAATATTAGGATAGCTCGCTTGACCACCTGTGGCGATCAAAATGTGCGGTGCGGTGTATTGTTGGTCATTCACTTCAACAACATCTTCTGCCACAAATTTGCCATATCCTTTGACATAAGTCACACCATTGCTTTCTAAACCTGATTCATATAAGCCATTCAACCGTTTAATATAGGCCTGACGGTTGGCAACCAGCTTACCAAAATCGAATGAATCAATGGACACATCGAAACCATAACTTTCCGCGTCTAACAAGATGTTTTCTCTTAATTGAGAGGCCGACCACATGACTTTTTTCGGTACACAACCAACGTTGACACAAGTCCCACCGAGTTCATTACCCTCAATTAATAAAACACTAGCCCCGTGCATCCCAGCCCGATTCGCTGAGGCAATGCCACCACTACCGCCACCAATTACAATATAATCGAATTTCTTCATTGTCTTCATCCTTCCGCAGTATCTACCACTCTAAATTATACGAGATATCCCCCCGATAAATCAAGGTTTCGGTTTGTGAATTTCCCAAAAACTTAGAATCCATGGGCCGTGAGCCTTCCAAAAGCCATCTCGATTGTTTTCACCAAAAAAACTTGCCCATGAGACAAGTTTAGTTAAACTATTTCTTTTTGCGAATCATATCTCCTGGTTTAACCGGTTGTACAACTGGCATCGTTAAAATCATCATGGCATTCGGAGCTTTCTCGATTGACTCCCCCTCTTCGTTCCACATCACCTCAACCTTTTGATCAAAATGATGAAAACCTGGCCCATAAAATTCGATTTCATCATTGACTCGGAAGTGGTTGCGTTGTCGAATAGTTGCAATTCCCGCCTCCTCATCATAAGCCAGAACTTCACCGATAAATTTGAAAACGGGAATTTTGCGGCGAGCCCCGAAAAGTTGCTCCTCTTCGCTAGGGGTTTGGTAATAAAAACCAGTTGACAGTTCCCGTTGGGCTACTTTCCATAACTCATCGACCCACTCTTGTTTGCATTCATAATTATCAGGATCAGCCATATAGCTATCAACCGCTTTTTTGTAGACGTTGGCAACCGTCGACACATAATGAATCGACTTCATCCGTCCTTCGATTTTGAAACTGTCCACGCCGTTTTGAATTAAATCAGGAATGTGTTCAATCATCGACATATCAACGGCACTCATTGAAAATGGTTCATCTTCAATCTCTCCATTTCCTAATAAGGACCGATGTTCTCCAGCATAAGGCATGTCAAACAAATCGTATTTCCAACGACAAGACTGGGAACAACCCCCACGGTTGGCGTCTCGTTTCGACATGTGATTCGATAAGGTACAACGACCTGAATAAGAAATACACATGGCCCCGTGAATAAAAGCCTCAATCTCCACATCAGTATTTTTACGAATCTCTGCAATTTCAGCCATTGAAACTTCACGGGCTAAAACAACTCGTTCCAACCCTTCCTTTTTCCAGAATTCCAAGGTTTCAAAATTAGTTGCAGAAGCTTGAGTTGACAGATGGATCGGCAAACCTGGTGCGTCTGTGGCACAGATTTCAATCAAGGCCGGATCCGATACGATGACGGCACTAATTCCAATCTCTCGCAGCTTTAAAAAGAAATCTCCTGCCCCTTTAGCATCCCCTTCATGTGTAACCATATTAGCCGCAACATAGACTTTAGCTCCATAGTCATTAGCAAAGGCAACCCCTTCAGCCATTTCCTCAAAGCTAAAGTTACCTGCCCGACTTCGTAACCCATAAGCATCGCCGCCAATATAAACGGCATCCGCACCATAATGAATCGCTGTTTTTAATTTTTCCAAGGTCCCCGCCGGCGCTAAAACCTCAGGTCGTTTTAATTTTATTGTCATGATAAAACTCCTTTTTATTTCACTTCATCTGGATCCATCAAAAAGAATCCTGTATCTAAACCACGCCCTACAGGGTGAAGCTCAGCAACTTTTGCTGACAACCCTAAGGCAAGTTGCTCTGTCCAATTCCCAGCTAACAAAGCTTCTTTTGCTTCAACAAAGAGTTTGGCAATCTCAACAAAGGTCTGACCTGGCGTGTAGATACCTTCTAGTTTCCAGCGACCATATGACAGCTCGGCTAATTTCCCTAATTCCATCATTAAATTAAGGTCATTGTCCGCAAAAATATGAGTCCCATGACTGTCTTCATAAATCGAGTAATGGGTATCCCCTTTTTTTGGTTCTGCTAAAAAGAGGCCTCGTTCCTTGTTGGTTTGATCTTGAGCCTTGGTATAAGCAAAATAATTGTCGACTAATGGCCGTTTGGATTGATGAATACAGGTTGCACCGTAAACTAGGATTTCCCCTTCAACCTCAATCTCTCCGGCCATTTCTTTTAGTTCCAAATAAGGCACTTCTCGTGCAAGGACCGCCCCATTGGCTCCTCGTTTGGCCCAAAAGTTAATTTGACGCGAACTGGTAACCAACATTTGAGCATCGTAAATATAGGGAAGCTGATAGCCATCACGTTGCAATACAAAAATAACACCCGTATCACCGACTGCGATTTGATCGACTTTCAAGCCTTCTAAAAAAGCTAAATACTCGGGAATTAAACGCATTTTTTCTGGATGCATAATCCCATTAACCGCTACGGTTACTTTTTTACGATACTTACGAGCCAATTCAACCAGTTCTATTTGTTCCTCTCGTGAAAAATAAGTAGGCAACCTTAAAGCGAATTGTTCCTCACCAAAGTATAAAACATCCACACCACTTTCCAATAATGCCTGAGCTTGTTCGATTGATTCCACCGTCGCCGTAATTTCAATTGATTTCATATAAAAGACTCCTTTTCTAGCTTTGCCACACTTCATCACAAAGTTGCATACGAAACTCTGTATATTTTTTCACAATAAAAATACAGAAAAAGCTGGTAGGCGCCTTGGTTTTGCACCTACCAACTTAAAAGTTTGTATTTATTTTACCTATTTAGTTTAAACCTTTTCCGAAACTTTTTCAAGGGCTTTTTCGGTAACATTTAAAGTAATTTTACCTTTGGAAGCACCAATTGTGACTTTATCTCCTAAGGCAATCTGACCACTTAAGAGAGCTTCACTTAATTTATCTTCGACTTCTTTTTGAAGTGCCCGCTTAATCGGACGTGCACCGTATTCCGGATCAAAGCCTTCTTTACCAATAACATCCAAGGCGGATGCAGTAATCTTCAAATCAATCTCTTGCTCGCCTAAACGAGTCACTATTGAGCGACTCATGATTTTAACAATTTCCCGCAATTCATCTTTAACTAACGAACGGAAAACAATTGTTTCATCAATTCGGTTAAGGAACTCCGGACGGAAGGCTTTTTTCAACTCTTCAATGATTTTAGCCTGCATCGCTTTGTGATCTTGGCTGATATCAGAGACGTTAAAACCGACGGATTTATCTTCTTTGAGAGCTGTTGCCCCTACATTTGAAGTCATGATTAAAATGGTGTTTCTAAAATCAACCTTGCGTCCCTTAGAATCCGTTAAATGACCGTCATCTAATACTTGTAATAAAATATTAAAGACATCTGGATGAGCTTTTTCCACTTCGTCCAGTAAAATCACTGAATAAGGTTTTTGGCGAATTTTTTCTGTCAACTGACCACCTTCATCATATCCCACATAACCTGGAGGTGAGCCTATTAACCGGCTAGTACTATATTTTTCCATAAACTCAGACATATCCACGCGAACCAAGGCATCTTCGGCACCAAATACAGCTTCCGCCAAAGCTTTAGCCAATTCTGTTTTACCGACCCCTGTAGGGCCTAAAAACATAAAGGAGCCAATTGGTCGATTAGGATCTTTAAGGCCGCTACGGGCTCTTCTAATAGCTCTGGATACAGCCTCGACAGCTTCATCTTGGCCAACAACACGTTTATGCAACTCAGCTTCCAATTTCAGCAAACGATCGCTCTCTTTTTTCTCTAACTGCTGTAAAGGAATGCTCGTCCATTGAGAAACCACGCCGGCAATATCTTCCCCGGTTACTTGATGGGTATAGCCTTCATTAGCAGTTAACAGCTTTTCATCATAGCTGGTTATCTTTTGTTCTTGTTTTTTCTCACGCTTGCGGATCATCGACGCTAATTCAAAATCCTGTTCGAAAATAGCTCGGTCTTTCTCCGTCTTAATTTCAGCCAATTTCTGTACCAAAAGCGTTCGCGGTGAGGCTTTATCAGAAAAACTCAAGCGAACCTTAGCTGCTGATTCATCGATTAAATCGATGGCTTTATCTGGTAACTGACGAGAATTAATGTAGCGGATCGACAAGTAAACTGCCTCGTGGATTGCTTCATCTGTAATGGTTACCTTATGATGATCTTCGTAACGTTTTTTCAAACCCGTTAAGATCTCAATTGCCTCTTCAGCTGTTGGTTCATCTACCAATATTCGGGCAAAACGACGCTCTAATGCAGAATCTTTTTCAATGTATTTTTGATACTCGTCCAAGGTAGTCGCACCAATCGTCTGTAACTCCCCACGAGCCAGGGCTGGTTTTAAAATATTAGAAGCATCAATCGCTCCTTCAGCTCCACCAGCACCGATTAAGGTATGGAGCTCATCGATAAAGAGAATAATATTACCATCATGATAAATCTCATCAATTACTTTTTTCATTCGATCTTCAAATTCGCCGCGGTACTTAGTTCCGGCAACCATTGACCCCATGTCAAGCATCATCAAGCGTTTCTCCGTCATTTCTTCAGGAACTTCTCCAGCAACAATCCGTTGGGCAAGGCCTTCTGCAATCGCCGTTTTACCGACACCTGGTTCCCCCACTAAGACTGGATTATTTTTAGTTCGACGGCTTAAGATTTGAATTAATCGTTGAACTTCTTTCGTTCTGCCAACCACAGGGTCCATCTTACCAGCACGAGCCAAAGCTGTTAAATCACGAGCCAGTGAATCTAAAGTTGGCGTTCCTTCTTCGGACCGGGACTGATTTCCCATTTTTTTCATGGCTTGTTTGTTGGCCTTTGTATCTGCCACACCAATTTTCTTTAAAATAATTTGACGGGTTTTTGCTAAATCCAAGCCGAAATTCCGCAAGATTCGCGAAGCTAAAATATCATCATCTCTCAAAATTCCCAATAAAATGTGTTCCGTTCCCACATTGGGAGCATCTAATCGCTTAGCTTCATCACCAGCAAATGACAATATTTTTTTTGCCCGAGGTGAGTAAGGCAAATAAACGCCTTGAGTATAGCTACGTGCAGAACCGTAGCCCGTTAATTTTTCAATTTCTTCTTTGATGTCTTCAGGTTTAATCCCAGCCTGACGTAATATTTTACCGGCAATGCCACCTTCTTCTATGACTAAAGCGTACAGTAAATGCTCTGAGCCAATTGACTGATGACGAAAATACTTAGCTTGTTCTTGAGCAATCACTAAGACCGCTTTCGCTTTTTCTGTAAATAATTCATCCATAATCGTTACTCCTTTTCTTCGTAGTGAAGACGTTCCAATAATATCTTCATCATACGAGCTCGAGTTTTTTCTTCATTCTGCTTATCTGTCTGTAAAACATCACTGGCAATCACTGATAACAGTAAGTTGCCTTCCCTCTTACTAATAATATCATAGTTATACAGTTGTTGCAGAATCGCTATCCCATCACTTTGCGAAAGAGAGCTGCCAACCATATTAGCTAAATCTGCTAATATTTCGCCATGATGATTCAAGTTAACTTTTTGAATTCTAATATAACCACCGCCACCACGCTTACTTTCAACACTGTAACCTTGGGCAACCGTAAAGCGAGTATTAATGACATAGTTAATCTGAGAGGGAACACAACTAAATTGATTAGCCATTTCAGCACGTCGAATTTCAATTTTTTCCTGTTCTCTCAGAATCTCTTTTAAATATTCTTCGATTAAATCAGAAATATTTTGATTCTCCATTTTATTGTCACACCTCTTATCTGTCTTTATTGACTAACTTTGACCTTCATTATACTAAATTTGACAATAAAGGGAAAGAAGTTTGGTTCTAAATGAGCGGAATAGCGTTAAAACACACTTTGGAGGTAAAAAAAAAGACCTAACAGGTCTGAAAAATGTCTTTTTCTGAAATCGGGAAGACAGGATTCGAACCTGCGACCCCTTGGTCCCAAACCAAGTGCTC
>NZ_CAUQJB010000041.1:0-35770 GCF_963518325.1 uncultured Vagococcus sp.
CCGCTAACGGAGTGAAGGCTAGTGTGATTATGTGAACCGCTAGATAAATCTGCTTAATTCAGAGGTAGTTGAACAGGTGAGTGTCTTGTTAAAGCGAGGCGTGTAGATGGTTAGCAGGCTGTTGAGCGGTTGTGGGTGAGATTGTCAATGAATTGTTAGACAAATCCAGTAGAGAGGAGGAGTATTTTGAAAAAAATCACAGATTCAATTGTTGTCTTACCAGGAGTTGGGCCGAAGCGAGCTGAAAACTTGCAGGAGTTGGGCCTAGAAACGGTAGAGGATTTATTAGGGTATTACCCTTTTCGCTACGATGATATTCAAGAAAAAAGTATTGCTGAAATCGGCGATCAGGAGAAAGTTGTTTTGAAGGGATTAGTGGTGGCTGATGGAGTAGTTTCTCATTATGGATTTCGCAAAAATCGTTTGAGTTTTCGCATTATGCACGATCATGCGGTCATTAATGTCACTTTTTTCAATCAAGCTTATTTAAAAGATAAGATTGTCTTGTCAGAGGAAATAGCGGTTTATGGCAAGTGGGATGCTAAACGGAAAGCATTGACGGGAATGAAAATTCTGGGAAGTCGTCAGGAAGATTCCGCTGATTTTGCGCCTATTTATCACGTGAATAAAAAAATACGCCAAACAACCTTAGTTAATTTGATCAGGAGTGGCTTCGATGCCTATGGTGAGTTGATTGAAGAGTGGTTACCAGAATCCTTGTTGGAGAAGTATCGGTTAATGCCGAGAAAACCTGCCATGCGTGCCATGCATTTTCCTGAGAAAGCAGAAGATAGTTTATTGGCGAGGCGCCGAATTATTTTTGAAGAGTTTTTTGAGTTTCAAATGCAGATGCAACAGTTGCGTTATCAGGAGAAAGAAATCAGTCAGGGTTTGGAAATTTTATACGATGTGGAAAGGTTAAAACAATTTACACAAGCCTTACCCTTTGAACTGACTGATGCCCAAAAGCGAGTGACCAATGAAATCTGTCGGGATTTACGCAGTGGAACCCACATGCACCGACTACTTCAAGGAGACGTAGGAAGTGGGAAAACGGTGGTGGCGGCGATTGTTCTCTATGCGACGGTTACTGCAGGTTATCAAGGCGCGTTAATGGTGCCTACGGAAATTTTAGCGGAACAGCATTTGGAAAGTTTGGTTGAGTTATTAGCACCCTTTAAGGTGAAGGTGGCCTTGTTGACTGGGTCAACTAAAACCAAGGAGCGACGGGACATTTTGGAACAAATGGCAGATGGTCGTTTAGATGTAGTGATTGGGACTCATGCCTTGATTCAAAAAGATGTTGAGTTTAAACACTTGGGGTTAGTTATTACGGATGAACAGCATCGCTTTGGTGTTAATCAACGGAAGATCTTGCGTGAAAAAGGCATTAATCCAGATGTCTTATTTATGACGGCAACACCGATTCCGCGAACGTTGGCAATAACGGCTTATGGTGAAATGGATGTCTCGATTATTGACGAATTACCAAAAGGGCGGATACCGATTGAAACACGTTGGGTAAGGCCACCTCAACTGGAAACAGTCTTAGTTTGGATGGAAAAGGAGCTGAGAGCAGGGCGTCAGGCGTATGTTATTTGCCCATTGATTGAAGAGTCGGAATCCTTGGATGTTAAAAATGCCACAGAAATATATGAAAACCTGCAAGCTTTTTACCCTGATTATCAAGTGGGACTGCTTCACGGCAAGATGAAGGCTCAGGATAAAGAGGCGATTATGACCACCTTTAAGGAAAATAAGATGCAAATCTTAGTTTCCACAACTGTAATCGAAGTGGGCGTGAATGTGCCGAATGCGACGACTATGCTAATCATGGATGCGGATCGTTTTGGATTGGCTCAACTCCATCAGTTGCGAGGACGTGTTGGCCGTGGTAGTCAAGCATCTTATTGTGTTCTGGTGGCAAATCCGAAAAATGAAATGGGTAGTGAGCGGATGAAAATCATGACAGAGACAACTGATGGCTTTGTTCTCAGTCAAAAGGATTTAGAAATGCGTGGACCTGGTGAGTTTTTTGGTTCGCGGCAATCAGGCGTGCCTCAGTTTGCAGTAGGTGACATTGTAGGAGACTTTGCCATATTGGAAGCGGCTAGACAAGAGGCTGTGTCAATTTGGGGAATGGAAAACTGGTGGCAGGAAGAGCAATATCAGCGAATGAAAGACAAACTCTTTGATGAAAACCAAGCGAAAAATTTCTTTGATTAACAGGCAAGTGTCTTCTCTCGAGAAGCATTTGTCTTTTTTTTCTGCAAAAACTAAAAAAATGTTTGACAAACTCTTTCATATTCTGTATATTAAACATTAAGAATTATTTGAATTGTCTGAATATTTCGCAAATAAGAAAACAGTTGGAGGTAAGACCATTATGTGCATAACTAAATCGAATTACTTTACAACTTTATTATTACTGTAGGGGCTCAGAACACTGAAAAAATTCAGTCGTTAGGGGTCCTATTCTGCATTGCATGACTTGGGGCTGAAGCATCCCAAGAAATGGGGTGCTTTTTTATTACTAAAAATCTAAGACAATCAATGATGAATGAAAAGGAGCGAATCAACTATGAAAATTCAATTTTTTGACACCACACTAAGAGACGGTGAACAAACACCAGGGGTAAACTTTAACACAAAAGAAAAGGTACGGATTGCTCAACAACTAGAAAAGTGGGGCATCGATGCGATTGAGGCAGGCTTTCCTAATTCGTCCATCGGGGATTTTGAAGCCGTTCAGGCCATTGCTAAAGCATTGAGCACCACCACTGTAGTAGGGTTGGCTCGTTGCTACAAACCGGATATTGATCGGGCTTATGACGCCTTGTCAGTGGCTAAATTCCCGCAAATTCACCTGTTTTTGGCAACCAGTGACATCCATATGGAATATAAATTGAAAAAAACGCCCACTGAAGTGCTGGCAGCGATTAAGGAGCATGTCTCCTATGCTAAGACCAAATTTGATGTGGTGCAATTTTCACCAGAAGATGCGACGCGTACACGCCGTGAGTTCTTACTTGAAGCCGTTCAAACAGCTGTTGATGCAGGAGCGACCATTATTAACGTACCGGATACGGTGGGTTATTCCAATCCAACAGAATACGGGGCGATTTTCAAATATTTAATTGATCATTGTCAAAATATCGAGAATGTTATTTTTTCACCTCATTGTCACGATGATTTGGGCATGGCAACTGCTAATTCATTGGCTGCCGTTGAAAACGGGGCGCGACGGGTGGAAGGTACCATTAACGGAATCGGTGAACGAGCAGGTAATACGGCCCTAGAAGAAGTCGCTTTGGCACTTCACGTTAGAAAAGATTTTTATCAACATGAAACGAATATTGTTCTGGGTGAAACGAAACGAACAAGCGACTTGGTTAGTCAACTGTCCGGCGTGTCAGTCCCTCGTAATAAAGCAATCATTGGTGCTAATGCTTATGCCCATGAATCAGGCATTCATCAGGATGGTGTGCTAAAAAATCCTGATACGTATGAAATTATTACACCGTCGTTGGTTGGTGTGGCAACAAATTCACTGCCATTGGGTAAATTGTCAGGCCGTCATGCCTTCACTAGTCGCATGGAAGAGATGGGTTACCAGTTGTCTGACGAGGAAATGAATCAAGCCTTTAAGAAATTCAAAGCCTTAGCTGATAAGAAAAAACAAGTAACTGAAAGTGATTTACATGCCTTGATTGTTGGGCAAGCCAGTGAAGGGGAAGAAGCGTATCGCCTTCACGGGTTACAACTACAATACGTTTCAGATGGCAAACAAGGGGCTATCGTCAGCATTGAAACGGATGAAGGAATCGTCAGCGATTCGGCCATCGGTTCTGGTAGTATTCAAGCAATATACAACACCATCGATCGGTTGATGGAACAAGCGCCGAGACTGAATCACTTTAGCATTAAGTCAGTGACTGAAGGTGAGGATGCCCAAGCGGAAGTCCATGTCACCGTACAGGATCAGCAGGATGGCCGGATCTATAACGGTGTTGGCATCGACTTTGATGTTTTGCAAGCATCGGCTAAGGCTTACATTCAAGCTAGCAATTATATTAAGGGAAAAGGATAGTGAGTATGAAAAAAATCGTTTGTTTACCTGGAGACGGCATTGGCCAAGAGATTATGAGCAGTGCGTTAGAGGTCATGAAGGTGATTGCTGCAAAGCATCAACTTGAATTAGTAACGGAAGAGCACGATTTTGGTGGAGCGGCAATTGACAGTCAAGGGCATCCCTTGCCGGAAACAACACTAACAGCGTGTCAGGGAGCAGATGCGATTCTTCTAGGAGCCATTGGTGGTCCCAAATGGGAAGAGGCGGCAGTGAGACCTGAGCAAGGGCTGTTGGCCTTAAGAAAGGCCTTAAACTTGTACGCCAATATTCGTCCAGTGACAGTGCCAATGGCAACCGCTCATTTATCTCCTTTAAAACCAGAAATTGTGACAGGGGCAGATTTTGTAGTGGTTCGTGAACTGACGGGCGGGATTTATTTTGGTGAACCTAGGGAGCTCAATCAAGAGGACGCCTTGGATACGTGTACTTACACTGGAGATGAAATTCGCCGGATCCTTCGCAAAGGATTTGAAATTGCCCAAGGTCGTCGCAAATTAGTGACATCGGTGGACAAAGCCAATGTCTTAGCTACTAGTAAATTATGGCGGAGACTAGCAGACGAGGTTGCTACTGAATTTCCAGATGTGACTTTGGAACATCATTTAGTGGATTCAGTGGCCATGAAACTGATTCAAGAACCGACTCACTTTGATGTGATTGTCACAGAAAATTTATTTGGCGACATTTTAAGCGACGAAGCTTCGGTGATTCCGGGGACATTAGGTATCTTGCCAAGTGCCAGTCACGGCGTTGGCGGTTTATCGCTTTACGAACCTATCCATGGTTCAGCACCCGATATTGCTGGGAAAAACATCGCTAATCCAGTTTCCATGATATTGTCCATGGCTATGATGTTACGAGAATCATTTGCCTGGGAAGAAGCCGCAACGGAAGTAGAAGAGACCTGTTATGCTGTTATGGCCGATGGCGTCTTGACCGGCGATTTAGGTGGCAAAAATTCAACAAGTGAGTTTGTTGCCGCAGTTATTAAAAAAATTCAAGCTGTTTAACAGTAAAAACGTGAAAAGAGGCGCAGCAATGGGAAAAACACTATTTGATAAAGTTTGGGAGCGACATGTGGTTAGTGGCGAACTAGGTGAGCCACAACTGATTTATGTTGACTTGCATTTAATTCACGAGGTGACGTCACCACAAGCCTTTGAAGGTCTGCGAGTTGAAGGACGTCAATTAAGACGCCCTGATAAAACATTTGCCACCATGGATCACAACATCCCGACGCAAGATATTTATAACATTACGGATTTAGTATCCAAGAACCAGATTGATGCTCTCCGTCGTAATTGTGATGAGTTTGGCGTGGAACTATGTGATAACGGGAGTGACCGCCAAGGGATTGTTCATATGGTTGGCCCTGAAACTGGGCTGACGCAACCGGGGAAGATTATTGTTTGTGGTGATTCTCATACCGCGACTCATGGGGCTTTTGGTGCCATTGCCTTTGGTATCGGGACCAGTGAGGTGGAACATGTCTTTGCCACTCAGAGTATCTGGCAGCAAAAACCAAAAAATCTGGGAATTAAGATAACTGGTGAGTTGTCAAAAGGGGTTTACGCAAAAGATATTATCTTAAATTTAATTGCCACTTATGGTGTTGATTTTGGTGTTGGTTATGGGGTTGAGTTCTTTGGTGACACCATTGAGGGCTTGACGATGGAAGAACGAATGAGTATTTGTAATATGTCAATTGAGGGTGGCGCTAAGATGGGGATGATGGCTCCAGACGATACCACATTTGAGTATGTGCGAGGACGTCAGTACGCGCCAAAAGAGATTGACGCAGCGATAGCCGATTGGCGGACTCTTTATACAGATGAAGATGCCGTATTTGATCGTTTGATCGAATTGGATGCTAGTCAGCTGGTACCGCAGATTACTTGGGGGACTAATCCGGAAATGGGTGTTCCAATTACTTCATCTTTCCCTGAGATTAAGGATATTAACGATGAGCGAGCTTATGCTTATATGGATTTGAAACCAGGTCAAAAGGGGTCTGACATTCCTTTAGGTTATGTTTTTATTGGCTCGTGTACTAACGGTCGCTTGTCAGATTTAGAAGAGGCGGCCAGTATGGTGAAAGGTAAAAAAATTAAAGAAGGTATCACAGGGTTAGTTGTACCAGGGTCTCGTCCTGTCCGTAAAGCGGCAGAAAAAATGGGATTGGATAAAATATTTACCGAAGCTGGTTTTGAGTGGCGTGAACCAGGGTGTTCCATGTGTCTTGGGATGAATCCTGACCAAGTACCAGATGGTGTTCATTGTGCCTCAACGTCTAATCGTAACTTTGAAGGACGACAAGGTAAAGGAGCGCGTACTCATTTGTGTAGTCCAGCGATGGCAGCAGCAGCAGCGATTGTCGGCACGTTTACTGATATTAGAGAGGGTGAGTGGTTAAATGGAAGCAATTAAGATACATCAGGGACTGACAGTTCCGTTGATGAACGATAATATTGATACAGATCAAATTATTCCGAAATCCTTTCTAAAACGAATTGAGAAAACAGGTTTTGGTAAACATTTATTTGATGAATGGCGATTTCTTGCTGATGGCTCAGATAATCCGGAGTTTATTTTGAATAAACCTGATCGGCAAGATGCGACGATTCTTGTTACAGGTGATAATTTTGGATGTGGTTCTTCCAGAGAACATGCGGCTTGGGCGATTATGGATTATCGCTTTAGAGTGGTGATTGCTGGAAGTTACAGTGATATTTTTTATATGAATGCCATAAAAAATGGACTGTTACCAATTGTCCTAACAGCTGATGCTCGTGAAAAATTAGCGGGGATTGCCGCTGAGGAAGAGATTATCATCGATTTACCTGCTCAGGAAGTTCGAGCAAGTGTGGGAACGTATCACTTTGAGATTGACCCGATGTGGAAAAATAAACTGATTAATGGCTTAGATGACATCGCTGTAACCTTAGCTGATGAACCTCAGCTAACGGCTTACGAGGCGACGATTCCTAGCTATTGGGTGTAACCTTAGAATGAGAAAACAATGATAGCTATTTTGATGATAAAAATGATCGATGGCGCCCAGCGCCACGATAAAGGGCAAAACTTAACCCAGTGATTAATAAATGAAACTAGCAGGAAGTAATTTTTCCTTATGCTTGCCAAATCAACCTTTTGATGGAAATTAAGCAGAATTGAGACAGTAAACCCCTTAACCTCAAGACCAGATGACTGACAAAAAGAAGCGAGTTGAAGAACTTTTTTGTAAATTGTCAGATAATTTCAATTTTTGATTGACTTTTAGTTTGATGAAGTATATATTAGAACATAACACTAAAAGTTAATCAAATTCTAATGGTGTTCGCAGAAAACGACATCGGCAGATAAAGAGGAGAACTATCTCATGAATAAATCAGGCAAGCAACTAGTCATTATTTTATTAATCAACTGGGCTTAGAGCAACCGCAGAAATTTTGCAGTCGTTTTAGTCCTGTTTGCATTAGTGAAATGGGACGCTTGCCAAACACCCCATTTTGTTAATCAAACAAGATGGGGTGTTTTTGCTGTGAAAGACAAGTACGTTACAAGGCATTTGGTGAAGCATCACTCAACTCAATGATAGCAGTCTTGAACAATGAATTAACGACTAAACAAACAAAAGGGGAGAAATCAATATGCGTAGTGCCTCCACTCTAATCGCTTTAGCGAAGTAGAAGTGTAGGACATCGAAGCATCACTCAACTCAATGATAGCAGCTACAAAACAATGAATTAACGACTAAACAAACAAAAGGGGAGAAATCAATATGCGTAGTGCCTCCACTCTAATCGCTTTAGCGAAGTAGAAGTGTAGGACATCGAAGCATCACTCAACTCAATGATAGCAGCTACAAAACAATGAATTAACGACTAAACAAACAAAAGGGGAGAAATCAATATGCGTAGTGATACAATCAAAAAAGGGATTGAAGCGGCACCAGCAAGAAGTTTATTATATGCAACAGGTCAGGTAAAGAATGCGAAAGACATGAACAAGCCGTTTATCGCAATCTGTAACTCTTATATTGATATCGTCCCAGGTCATGTCCACTTACGTGAATTAGCCGATGTAGCAAAAGAGGCGATTCGCGAAGCCGGTGGAATTCCGTTTGAATTTAATACCATTGGTGTTGATGATGGGATTGCGATGGGACATATTGGCATGCGGTACTCACTGCCAAGTCGTGAAGTTATTGCCGATGCGGCTGAAACAGTGATTAATGCTCATTGGTTTGATGGCGTCTTTTATATTCCAAACTGTGACAAGATTACTCCGGGAATGTTATTGGCAGCGATGAGAACCAACGTTCCAGGGATTTTCTGTTCAGGTGGTCCCATGAAGGCGGGGATTGACCCCCATGGTAAGGCTGCGACTTTATCTGATATGTTTGAAGCTGTTGGAACTTATAAACAAGGCAAGATGACCAAAGAAGACTTTTTATTTATGGAACAAAATGCCTGTCCAACTTGTGGTTCTTGTGCGGGGATGTTTACGGCTAATTCAATGAACTGTTTGATGGAAGTTATGGGCTTGGCTTTACCAGGAAATGGCACGATTTTAGCCGTATCGGAAGAGCGTCGAGAACTAATCCGTAAATCTGCCTTCCATTTAATGGATTTAGTCAAAAAAGACATTAAACCAAGAGATATTGTAACGAAAGAAGCGATTGACGATGCGTTTGCTTTAGACATGGCCATGGGTGGTTCAACAAACACCGTGTTGCATACTTTAGCGATTGCTCACGAAGCTGAAATTGAGTACGATTTAGCACGAGTCAATGAAATTGCCAAACGTGTTCCTTACTTGTCAAAAATTGCACCATCGTCTTCTTATTCCATGCACGATGTTCATGAAGCAGGTGGAGTGCCAGCTATTATGAAAGAACTGGTTGATTTAGGCAATGCGATTCATCCAGATCGAATCACTGTCACGGGGAAAACAATTCGTGAGAACGTCCAAGATGCGGTGATAAAAAATACAGAAGTTATCCATCCGAAAGAAAATCCTTACAGCCCAGTTGGAGGCTTGTCAATTCTTTATGGCAATATTGCCCCAGATGGCGCTGTGATTAAAGTTGGTGGAGTTGATCCATCAATTAAAGTCTTCAGAGGTAAAGCAATTTGCTTTAGTACCCATGACGAAGCAGTGGAAGCAATCGATGATCACCGTGTGACTAAAGGGCATGTGGTTGTTATTAGATATGAAGGTCCAAAAGGTGGACCAGGAATGCCAGAAATGCTTGAACCGACATCCAATATCGTTGGTCGTGGTTTAGGGAAAGAAGTGGCACTGATTACTGATGGTCGTTTCTCAGGAGCCACTCGTGGGATTGCTATCGGTCATATTTCTCCAGAAGCAGCAGCAGGTGGACCAATCGGTCTAATTAATGATGGTGACATTATTGAAATTGATTTAACGAACCGCACATTGAACGTTGAAGTGCCAGACGAGGTCTTGGAAGAACGTAAAAAATCAGTGCCTAAATTTAAAGCGAAAGTCAAAAAAGGCTACCTAGCCAGATATACAGCTTTAGTAACATCGGCTAATACAGGAGCGGTTTTGAAGATTCCAGAAGATTTGCTGGATTAAGCCTATTGAAGATAAAATAAAAATACAAAACGCAAACTAAAAAAAAGAGGTGAAATCATGGGAGAAAAAGAATGTCAGCTTAAAAGTGGCTCGGAGCTTTTAGTCGAGTCGTTACAAAAGCAGGAAGTTGAATTGATTTTTGGCTACCCAGGTGGAGCAGTTCTCCCTTTGTATGATACGTTGTATAAAGGCGAGATTCGCCATATTCTCGTGCGGCATGAGCAGGGTGCGGTTCATGCTGCGGAAGGTTACGCAAAAGCAACTGGGAAACCTGGTGTGGTGGTCGTAACAAGTGGTCCAGGGGCTACCAATGTTATTACAGGAATTGCTGATGCTATGAGCGACTCGATTCCGCTAGTAGTCTTTACCGGACAGGTAGGCATGCCAGGAATCGGTAAGGATGCCTTTCAAGAAGCGGATGTCTTAGGGATTACCATGCCAATTACGAAATATAATTATCAAGTCCGTGATGTCAAAGATATACCACGGGTGATTAATGAAGCTTTTCATATCGCCAACACAGGACGTAAGGGTCCAGTTGTCATTGATTTGCCTAAAGATATTTCGGCCATGGGAACTGAGTCGACTTATGACGATGCCGTTTGTTTACCAAGCTATCAGCCGACAGTCTATCCTAACACACTACAAGTCACCAAGATGCTTAAAGCGTTGGAAAAGGCTAAAAAGCCGATTGTCTTGATTGGTGCAGGGGTGATTCACAGTGAAGCTCAAGCAGAAGTATTAACGTTTATTGAAAAATACCAGCTGCCAACTTTAAGTACTCTCTTAGGGCTGGGCGCAGTACCAACCAGTCACCCCCTATTTTTAGGAATGGGTGGCATGCATGGGTCATTTGCCGCTAATATGGCGATTACTGATTGCGATTTACTGATTAATATGGGATCACGTTTTGATGACCGTTTAGCTAGTTTGCCAAGTGAGTTTGCACCAAATGCGACGATTGTTCATATTGACGTTGATCCAGCTGAAATTGGCAAAGTGATTGAAACACAAGTGCCGATTGTTGGGGATATAAAAGAAGTCTTAAAAGATGCACTCGCTCAATCCATTAACCAACCAGAAAATGAGGACTGGCTTAAACAAAATATGTCTCATAAACAACGTCATCCATTCCGCTATGACCGTGAAAATCGCGACGAGATAAAACCTCAGCGGGCAATTGAAATCATCGGGGAATTAACCGATGGTGAAGCCATTGTGGTGACCGATGTCGGCCAGCATCAAATGTGGGCGGCTCAGTACTATCCTTATAAGAACGTTCACCAGCTGGTCACCAGTGGCGGCCTAGGCACAATGGGATATGGAATTCCTGCAGCAATTGGCGCTAAGCTAGGATGTCCGGATAAAGAAGTGGTGTTGTTTGTCGGTGATGGTGGTTTCCAGATGAGCAATCAGGAGTTGGGTATTTTAAATGATTATGGCATTGACATTAAAGTCGTCATTCTGAATAATCATTCATTAGGAATGGTTCGTCAGTGGCAGGAAAGCTTTTATGAAGGTCGCCGTTCTCAGTCAGTCTTTATGAGCCAGCCAGATTTTGTAAAAATGGCTGAGGCTTATCACATTAAAGGGGTTAAGCTAACCAATCCCGACACATTGGATCAAGAGCTCAAAGAATTATTCTCTGTACCCGGACCAGTCTTGATTGACATCGATATTTCAGCGACTGAACATGTTCTACCGATGGTACCAACAGGTAAAGCTAATTATCAAATGTTAGGAGTGGAGTAGATGAAACGCTTAATTATTGCCTTAGTTAACAATAATTCCGGAATTTTAAACCGCATCAGTGGCGTTTTAACCCGTCGCCAATTCAACATTGATAGTATTTCCGTTGGCCCAACAGAGGACAAGCATATTTCTCGGATTTCAATCGTGGTTCAAGTTGATTCAACAGAAGAAATTGAGCAGATCATCAAGCAATTGAATAAACAAATCGATGTGGTGAAAGTTTCCGACATAACGGATGATCCTCACATTGAGCGGGAGTTGGCTTTAGTGAAAGTCAGTGCGACTGCGGCCACACGCTCGGAGATCTTTACGCTAATCGAACCATTCCGTGGCAATGTCATCGATGTTGGCACGAAGTCATTGATTATTCAAGTGACGGGGACTAGCGAGAAGATTGATGCGTTTGTCGATGTGATTCGCTCTTATGGCATTCAACAATTAGCACGAACAGGCGTTACAGGCTTTACTCGCGGTTCTAAATAGGATTTATTAATAGTAGGAACACGATTTAGTTCTATCAATAACTAAATCTAATAAAATATAAAAAAGCTCGGAATGAACGTATACCAACCATTTATCTCCTGTGTCACAAGATAAATGAAGGGCAACGACTAGCGAGATCTAACGGAGGAAAAACAACATGGCAAAAGTATATTATGAAGATTCAGTAACAAACAACGAATTATCAGGCAAAACAGTGGCGATTATCGGTTACGGTTCACAAGGACATGCCCATGCCCAAAACTTACGAGATAATGGCAACCAAGTGATTATCGGCATTCGTGAAGGTAAATCAGCAGAAGCAGCTCGTAATGATGGCTTTGAGGTTTTCCCAGTAGCAGAAGCGGCTAAAAAAGCAGACGTTGTCATGATTTTAGCACCAGACGAAATTCAAGGTGATCTATATGAAAATGAAATCGCCCCTAACTTAGAAGCTGGCAATGCCTTAGCTTTTGCTCATGGCTTTAACATTCACTTTGATGTTATTCAACCACCAGCTGACGTGGACGTGTTCTTAGTGGCGCCAAAAGGACCTGGACATTTAGTTCGTCGTACTTTCGTAGAAGGCTTTGCGGTGCCAGCTTTATTCGCTGTTTACCAAGATGCCACAGGCAAAGCGACAGACGTTGCCATGTCATATGCTAAAGGGATTGGCGCGACTCGTGTCGGTGTCCTTGAAACAACCTTTAAAGAAGAAACAGAAACAGATTTATTTGGAGAACAAGCCGTTTTGTGTGGTGGAACGACTCACTTAGTGCAAGCTGGTTTTGAGACATTAGTAGAAGCTGGCTATCAGCCAGAGATTGCCTACTTTGAAGTTTTACATGAATTGAAACTAATCGTTGACTTAATGTATGAAGGCGGCATGGCCAAAATGCGCAACTCTATTTCCAATACAGCTGAGTATGGCGATTACGTGTCAGGCCCACGTGTGGTTACGTCTGAAACAAAAGCTCATATGAAAGAAGTCTTAACAGATATTCAAAATGGTAACTTCGCTAAAGGCTTTATCGATGACAACAAAAATGATTTTGCTAACTTTAAAGCATTACGTAAAGAACAGGAAGGTCACCAAATTGAAAAAGTTGGGGCTGAATTACGTAAAATGATGCCTTTCGTTAAGAAAGACGCCTAATACAATAGAGATTAGCCGAGACGATTCTGTCTCGGCTTTATTAAAAATCACCAGAAAAAGAAGGTTAGATAGGATGGAAGCAGACTTAGTAACTAAAGAAGAGGTTGAGGCGGCCTATGACGTCTTAAAAGAGGTGGTGCGACGGACGCCTTTGCAGCATGATGAATACTTATCTCAGAAATATCAGTGTCAGGTTTATTTGAAGCGAGAAGATTTACAACGAGTTCGTTCATTTAAACTACGTGGTGCTTATTATGCCATTAGTCAATTGACTGAAAAGCAATTGGCAAAAGGCGTGGTCTGTGCCAGTGCGGGTAACCATGCTCAAGGCGTGGCTTATACCTGCCAAGCCATGAAAGTTAAAGCGACTATTTTTATGCCGACGACGACCCCTAATCAGAAAATTTCTCAAGTGAAGTTTTTTGGTGGCGAGTACGTCACCATTCAATTAGTTGGTGATACCTTTGATGCATCTGCGAAAGCGTCACGGCAATATGGAGAAGATCACAATCAAGCCTTTATTGATCCTTTTAATGATAAGCATGTGATTGCTGGTCAAGGCAGCTTGGCTGTGGAGATGCTAGCAGATTTAGACGGCCAGGCTGATATGGTTTTTGCGGCTATCGGTGGAGGTGGTTTAATCAGTGGTGTTTCAACTTATGTTAAGGCTGTTAGCCCCCAAACTAAAATCATCGGCGTGGAACCAAAAGGGGCTCGTTCAATGGCAGAAGCCTTGCGGGTAGGTCATTCGGTTGAGTTGAAAAAAGTCGACACCTTTGTGGATGGTGCTGCTGTAAAAAAAGTCGGCGATAAAAACCTCGCTCATGTGGAAGCGTATGTGGATGAAGTGATCGATGTGGAGGAAGGACTGGTCTGTTCGACGATTCTTGAGCTGTATACGAGACAAGCTATCGTAGCAGAACCAGCTGGGGCCTTAAGCATTGCGGCATTGGCCGATAACCGAGAAGAAATCAAAGGGAAAACGGTGATTTGCATTGTTAGTGGTGGTAATAATGACATCAATCGAATGCAGGAAATTGATGAACGCTCATTGATATATGAAGGTCTTAAACACTACTTCTTAATTAATTTCCCTCAACGGCCGGGCGCTTTACGAGAATTCGTGACGGATATCCTCGGTCCTCATGACGATATTACTAAGTTTGAATACACGAAAAAAGTCAATCGTGGCAGCGGGCCTGTAATTATTGGTGTTCTTTTAGCCGACAAGAACGACAGTCAGGCTTTAAAAGAACGGATGGCAGAATTTGATCCCAGCTATATCGACTTAAACCAAGATCAAATGCTCTTTACCTTACTTGTCTAGGGTGAATGGAATAACTGTTTGTCGCGAGTCTTCGATAAGCAGTTTTTTTGTTTTTTGGGACTTGTAAAAACCAGTTGCAATCGCGTTAATGGCGTGACGGATTTTACTTTGCTGAAAAGAGCTTATGAGATTAGCCATGTTTTTTCGACCTGAAAACAATCATTTTTTGACAGTTGTATGCTATACTATTCATTAGAAATTGGAAAAGAATGATTTTTTTCAATTCGCCGATAGGTCTAGTTAAATCAATAAAATGGACGGTCGGAGTGAGTGAGGAAAAGCAATACCTGAACAGGGGAAGGCTCACCTTAAATGAGGAGGATTACTATGAAAATTGCTGTGGATGCCATGGGTGGCGACAATGCCCCTCAAGCAATCGTTGAAGGGATTATGCTGGCTCAAAAGAACTATCCATCAATTGAGTTTCAATTATACGGCAAAGAATCTGAAATTAGAAAATATGTAACAAACGAAACAAACATTAAAATTATCCATACAGATGAGAAAATCAACAGTGATGACGAGCCTGTGAAGGCTATCCGTCGTAAAAAAGAAGCGTCCATGGTCTTAGCGGCTAAAGCCGTTAAAGACGGGGAAGCCGATGCTATTTTTTCAGCTGGAAATACGGGGGCGTTGTTAGCGGCAGGTCTCTTTATTATTGGCCGGATTAAAAACATTGAACGACCAGGGTTAATGACGACGATGCCGGTCATGGGAAATCCCGATGGCGGTTTTGATTTTATTGATATGGGAGCCAATGCTGATAATAAACCAGAACATATTTTGCAGTATGCCATTTTAGCTAGCTATTATGCCAAAAATGTCCGGCACATTGAGAACCCAACTGTGGGACTGTTAAACAATGGGTCAGAGGCTACTAAGGGTAGTGAGCTGACGAAAGCGTCTTATGAGCTATTAGCAGCTGAACCGAGCATTAATTTTATTGGCAATGTGGAAGCTCGTGATTTACTGACGGGTGTAGCAGATGTAATCGTCACAGATGGTTTTACTGGGAATGCCGTCTTGAAGTCCACAGAAGGTACGGCAATGGCTTTAATGGACGTGCTAAAAGCCTCTATCTTAGGTGCTGGGATTAAAGGTAAACTAGGAGCGGTTCTTTTGAAGGATGCCTTACGTGGGATGAAAAAAGAATTGGATTATTCTTCTCATGGTGGTGCCGTCTTATTCGGTCTAAAAGCCCCTGTGATTAAAACCCATGGCTCAACTGGCCCAGAAGCCGTTAGTTATACGATTAGACAAATACATGACATGCTTGAGAGCCATGTGATTGATGATTTAGTGGCATATTTTGAAGAGAAGCCTGCTGATAAAGAGCAATAGCTAGGGATTTGTAGGTCCTTTAGAAAAAAAGGATAGACAAAACTTAGATAAATCAGTAGAATGATAGTGAGATATTTGTAAAGAGTTTGTAATAGTCGGGAGGTGAACGTACGTGACTAAAGAAGAAGTATTACAAAAAGTTCGCTCAATTATCACAAAGCACTTTGACGTTGAAGAGGACAAGGTGGTTGAAACATTAAACATTAAAGATGATCTAGGGGCAGATTCAATTAGTGTCATGGAATTTGTTCTGGAATTAGAAGATGAATTTGGCACCGAAATTTCTGATGAAGATGCAGAAAAAATCGAAACCGTCGGAGCTGCAGTTGATTACATATCAAGTCACCAATAATAAAGTCACAGAGGATTATTAGATAATACTAATAAGTCTCTGTGATTTTTATTATTATAATGAATGTTTAATGAACTTCTACTAATTACCGAGACAAAAGACTTGAAATAATTGATAAAATTCAAAATTTTGAGTATAATTATTAAATATCACAAAGAATAATGAGAATTTCAAAAGAAGAACTCCTTTAGTAGGCAATTCGGGATAAAAGGGAAAAGAAAGTTTCCGGGGAATATGGGAAAAAGAGAGAGGGGTATCCGATTGAATGTTGAGGATCAGTTATTAGACATACAAGATTTGCACACAGGATTTCGAATAAAAGACGAGTTTTATAACGCAGTAGATGGCGTGTCATTTGCACTGCAAAAGAATGAAATATTTGCCATTGTTGGTGAATCTGGCTGTGGTAAAAGTACCTTAGCCACAACTATCATGGGATTACATAATCCCAATAATACGCGTATTACGGGCCAAATTATCTATAAGGATTTGGACCTTTTAACGTTTAACGAAACATTATACAACCAAGTGAGAGGAAACGACATTGGCATGATTTTTCAAGACCCATTGTCAGCACTTAACCCTTTAATGAGAATTGGTGACCAAATTTCAGAGGCATTAACTGCTCATACTAATTTTACCAAAGAGCAAAAAGAGGCCCGTGTGCTGGAACTCTTAAATCAGGTCGGCATTGTTAACGGCCCACGAGTGGCTAAACAATTTCCTCATGAATTATCTGGTGGAATGCGCCAACGGGTGATAATTGCCATCGCTATAGCATGTAAGCCGCCGATTATTATTGCTGATGAGCCGACAACGGCGCTAGATGTGACCATACAAGCACAGATATTGGATTTATTAAAAGAACTTCAGGCAGAGACCCAAGCTGGCATTATATTAATTACTCATGACTTAGGTGTTGTAGCAGAAATGGCGGATCGCGTTGCGGTGATGTACGCTGGTCAAATCGTTGAACAGGCGACTGCCGAAGAATTATTTAGTAACCCTCAACACCCGTACACAAAATCATTATTGAATTCGATTCCTCAAGAGGATTCAATGGATGAAGAATTGCACGTGATTGAAGGGGTTGTTCCTTCATTAAAAAACTTACCGAGAACAGGCTGTCGCTTTGCGTCACGGATTCCGTGGATTGCTGAAACGGAACATGAAGCAAATCCTGTGCTCCATGAAATTACCCCAGGACACTTTGTAAGATGTACCTGTTATAAACATTTTCATTTTAAAGATGAAAAGGGGGAAATCTAATGAGTTTAATCGAAATTAAAGATTTAAAAGTTCATTATCCAATTCGAAGTGGGTTTCTTAACCGAGTAACCGATCATGTGCTAGCCGTTGATGGTGTAGATTTCACTATTGAAAAAGGGAAAACCTATGGTCTAGTTGGTGAGTCTGGTTCTGGAAAATCAACGATTGGTAAAACGATTGTTGGATTGGAAAAAGCCACGTCTGGCCAGATTATTTATGAGGGACAAGATGTCACTCGCAGAGGCGCGCAGAAATCACTGGACTACAACAAAGATGTTCAAATGATTTTCCAAGATGCTATGTCTAGTTTAAATCCCAAAAAGCGGGTTTTAGATATCATTGCCGAACCGATTCGAAATTTTGAACGATTGTCTGATCAGGAAGAGAAAACAAAGATTAAAGGACTGTTAGACATTGTTGGCATGCCAGAAGATGCGTTGTATAAATATCCCCACGAATTTTCAGGTGGACAAAGACAACGTCTAGGTGTTGCTCGAGCTGTTGCTACAAGTCCTAAACTCATCATCGCTGATGAACCAGTATCAGCTTTGGATTTATCGGTTCAGGCTCAAGTCTTAAACTTTATGAAACGAATTCAAGAAGAATATGGGTTAAGTTATTTATTTATTTCCCATGATTTAGGAGTAGTTAAACACATGTGTGACAATATTGCCATTATGACAAAAGGTCGTTTTGTTGAGATTGGTACGCGTGAAGATATCTACACTGATCCACAGCACATCTACACGAAACGCTTGTTGTCAGCCATACCGAAAATTGATGTGGCTAATCGCGAGCAGCATATGGCTAAGCGCCGAACGGTTGAAAAAGAGTATCAGGAAGTTCATGAACAATATTATGATCCTAACGGGCGGGTCTATGACTTGCATACATTAACTGATTCTCACCAAGTGGCGTTAGCAAGTGTCGAAAGTGAGGGGATTTAATCATGTGGAAAACAATTCTTAGACGTGTCATTTTAATGATACCGCAAGTTATTATTTTAAGTATCTTTATCTTTGCCTTAGCGAAGGCAATGCCGGGAGATCCATTTACTGGTTTAATTACGCCGAATACAGACCCTAAGCGCATTGAGGAATTACGCGAAAAAGCCGGGTTAAATGAACCGTGGCCTGTTCAGTACGTCAATTGGGTTAAAAAAGCTGCAACGGGTGATTTTGGTGTGAGCTATGTCAAAAAAATGCCAGTTTCACGAGTGATTGCTGATAAAGCAGTTAATACAATTTGGTTATCAAGTTTAGCCTTGATTTTAACTTACGCTATTGCATTGCCCTTAGGGATGCTGGCGGGGAGGTACCAAAACTCCATATTAGATAGGTTCGTAGTGGCCTACAACTACATTAGTTTTGCGGTACCACCATTCGTTTTGTCACTCTTAATGATGTATGCTTTCGGGTATAAACTAGGTTGGTTCCCTACAAATGGGTCTGGTACAGTGGGAATACCTCACGGAACAGTCGAATTTTATTGGGATAAATTTATGCATATTATTTTACCGGCAGTGACTCAAGCACTTTTAGCCACAGCTGTAACGATTCAGTACTTAAGAACAGAGGTCATCGATTCGAAAAGTTTGGATTATGTGCGAACAGCCCGCTCCAAAGGGGTGCCGGAAGGCAAAGTATACACACGTCATATCTTTAGAAATGCTTCTTTGCCAGTAGCGTCGACCTTTGGCTATGAAATTACTGGTTTAATAGGTGGTTCAATCTTTATCGAAACTATCTTTGGTTACCCAGGTATTGGGAAATTGTTTATCGATTCGTTAAATGGACGAGACTATAGTGTTATTACTGCTTTAGTATTGATTCTTGGAATTGCTACTTTAGTCGGAACACTGTTGTCAGATATTATTTTAAGTATCGTCGATCCACGAATTAGAATTCAATAACGATCAGAGAAAGGATAAGGTGAATGAAATGGCTAATATGACTAAAGCTGAAAAGCAACAGTTAACTGAAAGTACGCCGCCAATGGGCTTTAATGTCATTGTGCGAGAATTTAAAAAAGATAAAGTGGCGATCGCTTCTTTAATTATCATTGTGGTCCTGCTATTAGTAGCATTTATAGGGTCGGCTATTATTGATACCGAAAAATTGATGGAAGTCGATATTTTGAATCAATATGCAAATCCAAGTGCGGAACATTGGTTGGGTACAGATATTTCCGGACGAGATGTCTTTGGCGAATTAATTGTCGGAGCAAAAAACTCTATTTTAATAGGCTTTAGCATTACAATTATCACCTCGATTATTGGGGTTTCCCTAGGTATTATCTCTGGCTATTATGGTGGACTAGTTGATAATATCCTAATGAGAATTGTCGATTTTGTGATGGTACTGCCAATGCAAATGATTATCATTGTGTTCGTAACAATTATTCCTAAGTACAATATTTTTAATTTTGTGTTAATTATGAGTGCTTTTTATTGGGTTGGGAAAGCTCGCTTGTTTAGAAGTAAAACTTTGTCAGAAGGGCGCCGAGATTATGTAAGTGCCTCGAAAACCTTGGGAACAAATGATTTTACTATTATGTTCAGAGAAGTCATGCCTAATTTAAGCTCTTTGATTATAACCAATTTAACCATTAATTTTGCGGCTAATATTGGGATTGAAACAGGACTAAGTTTCTTGGGCTTTGGTTTGCCTTCTGATGTGCCTAGTTTAGGGACGTTAATCGGATTTGCCAAAGAGTCTGATATTTTAGTCAACAAAACTTGGGTTTGGTTACCTGCATCAGTATTTATTTTAATAATGATGTTAAGTATAAATTACGTCGGTCAAGCGTTAGGTCGTTCGGCAGACGCTAAACAGCGATTAGGATAAACGAAGGGGGAAACGAAATGAAGAAAGCACTAGGATTAGTAACACTTGTATCGGTATTGGCTTTAGGATTAGCAGCCTGTGGCAGTAAAGACAGTGCAGACAAAGGTTCGAAGGACAAGGAGACACCAGCAACAGAGGAAACGGCTCAATTCCCATCAATGATTGAGAATAAGGATGAAGCACTAGATGGTGGCACTTTAAAAGTAGCGTTGCCGTATGATGCACAATTCCAAGGAGTATTCTCACAAGCGTTGTTGGAAGATGCATACGATAACTTTTTAATGGAACCAGCTGAACAATATTTATTTAACACTGGTGATGATTTCCGTTATACTGATACTGGTTTAGCGACACCTGATTTTGATGTGGATAACAAAAAAGTAACAATTACGTTGAAAGATGACTTAAAATGGTCAGATGGTGAAGCAATTACAACCGATGACATTATCTTCCCTTATGAAGTTATAGGTAATAAGGCTTATACAGGTGTTCGTTACGACGATCGTTTAGGTAATATCGTTGGTATGGCTGACTATCATGATGGTAAAGCCGATACTATTTCCGGTATTAAAAAAGTAGACGATAAAGTAGTTGAAATTACTTACAAAGAGATGAATCCAAGCATTGAATTTGGTAGTGGTTTGATTCAATATGTAATGCCAAAACATCAATTAAAAGATATTGCGATTGACAAATTAGTTGAATCTGATGAAATTCGCAAGAATCCTGTAACAACAGGACCTTACAAAATTACAAGTGTTAAAACAGGTGAAAGTGTGGAATACACTGCCAATGAACATTACTTCAAAGGTAAACCTAAATTGGATAAGATGACTATTACAGTTGTGCCAACTTCGACAATTGCCGATGAATTAAAAGCGAAAAAATTCGATATTGCGATGGAAATGCCATCAGACAATTTCGCAAGCTACAAGAGTATCGATGGTTATCAAAATGTTGGACGTGAAGAGTTATACTACTCATATATTGGATTTAAATTTGGTAAATTTGACAAAGAAAAAGGCGAAAATGTTTCTGATCCAAAAGCTAAAATGGCAGATAAAGCACTACGTGAAGCCATTGCGTACTCAATTGATACTAAGCAATTAGGTGAGAAAATTTATGCAGGTTTGCGTACAGAAGCAAACTCTGTTATTGTTCCTGGCTTTAAAGGTGCTCATGACAAGAGTTTAGAAGCATTTGAAGTAGATGTAGACAAAGCGAAGAAAATTTTAGATGATGCAGGCTATAAAGATACAAATGATGACGGATTTGTTGAAGACAAAGATGGCAAAGAGTTAGTCATTAATTTTGCAGCTATGGATGGCGGAAGTAGTGCTCAAACGGTTGCTGATTACTACAAGCAGAGCATGAAGAATATTGGCTTAAAAGTTGAATTTACTTCAGGTCGTTTGATCGAGCTTAATTCATTCTATGACAAACTATTAGGTGATGCTGACGATGTTGACATGTACGCGGCTGCTTGGAGTGTAGGAACTGATCCTAACCCTTCTGAATCATTTGGTAGAACTGCACAATTCAATATGATGCGCTTCACTTCCGATGAAATGGATGCGGCTTTGAAAGATATTGCTTCTGAAAAATCTTTTGATGAAAAGCATAGTAACGCAGCATACAAAGAGTTCCAAAGAATTGTTAAGGATGAAATTCCGGTAATTCCAGTTAACTACAATTACCGTGTGACCGTTGTAAATGATCGTGTAAAAGATTATAACTACAGCTACTATACGACAGAAGAAGTACCAAACAACTGGTTCCCAGTATCAGTTACAGCAGAAAAAACTAAATAGTTATTGATTTTAAGAAGCGACCTTGTAGTTAAGGTCGCTTCTTTTTTATAGGTCGTTATTTATATGTTATAACCTTTTGATGAGCGAATTATTGCAATATGATGAGAAATGTTATATTATACTAATTAGTTCTTTAATATTTTAATGAGTTTTTAACAATCCAAAGGGGGAAATGTTATGAAATTGAAAAAAATGATGTATGCAGGTTTAATCACTGTTGCCACATTAGCACTGGTTGCTTGTGGTAGTGGCGATAAAAAAGAAACTGAAGGCTCGAAGAGTTCCGAGAGTGGCAGTTCAGAATTAGCAAAGGAACAAGTATTTAACACGATTGTGGACCAAGAAATGAGTTCAGCTGATTTAGCCCTAAATACCGATGTGGTTGGTGCATTAGTACTTAACAATGTCTACGAAGGAGCTTATCGCTTAGATGCAAACAGCGAGCCACAACCAGCTGGTGCCACTGAAATGGCTGAAGTCAGTGAAGATGGCTTGACTTATAAATTAAAATTACGTGAAGACGCAAAATGGTCGAATGGTGACCCTGTAACAGCTAAAGACTATGTCTATGGTTGGCAACGTGTAGTTGACCCAGCGACTCAATCAGAGTATTCCTATTTACATGGTGCAGTTAAAAATGCTGAAGCGATTACGGCTGGTGAAAAAGATAAATCAGAATTAGGCATTAAAGCTGTTGGTGATTACGAATTGGAAATCACTTTGGAAAAACCAACACCTTACTTTGATCGTTTGCTAACGTTTACGACGTACTTCCCACAACATCAAGCAACGGTTGAAAAGTATGGCAAAGAATTTGCTACAACAAGTGAAAAAGCTGTTTATAACGGACCGTTCATCTTAACTGAATTTGATGGACCAGGAACTGATCAGGATTGGACGTATGTTAAAAATGACCAGTACTGGGATAAAGACACAGTTAAGTTAGATAAAATTACAGCTAAAGTAGTGAAAGAAAGTTCAACAGCTCTTAACCTATACGAAGATGGTCAAGCTGATGATGTTCGTTTGACAGGTGAGTTGGCGCAACAAATGGCTGATGATCCGGAATTAGTCATTGAGAAGCAAGCAGGTGTTTATTACTTTGAGATGAATCAGCGTGATAAAGACTCAATCTTCCATAATGAAGATTTACGTAAAGCAATCTCCTACGCTCTTGACCGTGAGTCATTAGTAACAAAAATATTAGGCGATGGCTCGATTGCGGCAACTGGTTTAGTGCCAGCCGATATGACCAAAGACCCTGATGGTGGCAAAGACTTTGCAGAAGAGTCAGGTAAACATTTAGAATTTAATAAAGAAAAAGCTTTGGAACATTGGGAAAAAGCCAAAAAAGACTTAGGCAAAGACAAGATTGAAATTGAAATCTTATCATCTGATTCTGATTTCTCTAAGAAAAATGTTGAATTTGCTCAAGGCAGTTTAGAAGAAACATTACCAGGGTTGAAAGTATCAGTAGCTCCAGTGCCGTTATCAGTCAGAATCGATCGCAGTAACAAAGGTGATTTTGATATCGTTTTAGGTGGTTGGTCTGCCGATTACGCCGATCCAAGTAGTTTCTTAGATCTATTTGTCACTGGTAATTCATATAACCGTGGTCAGTTCTCTAATAAAGAGTACGATGCTAAATTAGAAGAAGCAGCGACAACTAATGCAGCTAAACCAGAGGAACGTTTCCAAAATATGGTTGAAGCTGAGAAGTTAATCATGGGAGATATGGGTGTTGTCCCAATTTACCAAAATGCTGAAGCTCACATGCGCAGAAGCACGATTAAAGATGTTGCAATTCATGGAGCAGGTGCTCATTATGATTATAAATGGGCGTATGTGGCAGCAGAATAATTTTTAAGAGGTATCAAGAGTCTGAGTTTTTCTCTCAGACTCTTTTTTTTAGGATACCCTTTTCAGAGTTATGATCAAAATAATGCCGTCATACCAAGGAGAATAAGAGTTTTTAATGGATATCTGGTGATTTTTTGATGAACAATAGATTGCAATCTGGTGAGAAATGTTATATCATATGTAGTAATTGTTTTATATTTTTAATTGATTTTTAACATTCAAAGGGGGAAATGTTATGAAGTTGAAAAAAATGATGTACGCAGGTTTAGTGACTGTGGCAACATTATCACTAGTAGCTTGTGGTAGCGGTGATAAAGGTAGTGCAACAGATGGTTCAAAGGCGGCAGAGGGTGAAAAAACTGTGTTGGCCGAAGAACAAACCTTTAGCGTCATTGAGCAACAAGAAATGCCGACTGCTGATCCATCGTTAGCAACAGATGTTATTGGTGCTCGTGCTTTAACTAATACGTACGAAGGTCTTTACCGTTTAGATTTAGAAAGTCAACCAACACCTGCTGGGGCAACAGAACTTGCTGAAGTCAGTGAAGATGGCTTAACGTGGAAACTAAAACTGCGTGAAGAATCAAAATGGTCAAACGGTGATCCTGTGACAGCAAAAGATTATGTCTTTGCTTGGCAACGGACAGTAGATCCAGCAACAGCGTCGGAGTATGCCTCAATTTTCGGACCTGTTAAAAATGCAACAAAAATTACAGCAGGCGAAATGGATAAAAAAGAGTTAGGCGTTAAAGCAGTCAGTGATTATGAATTAGAAATCACCTTAGAACAGCCAACACCTTACTTCAAATATTTATTAGCCTTTAAACAATACTTCCCACAAAATCAAGCTATCGTTGAAAAGTATGGGAAAGACTTTGCTACAACCAGTGAAAAAGCTGTTTACAATGGCCCATTCGTCTTAGCCGACTTTGATGGACCAGGAACAGACCAAGACTGGGCCTATGTTAAAAACGATCAATATTGGGATGCTGATAAGGTTAAGTTAGATCGTATTGACGTTAAAGTTATTAAAGAAGCCTCAACTGGCTTAAACTTATATGAAGATGGTCAAATTGAAGATGCGATTTTAACGGGTGAATTAGCACAGCAAATGGCTAATAACGACGAGTTAAACATTGAGAAATTAGCAAGCACGTATTACATGGAAGTGAATCAAGCGGATGAGAAATCACCCTTTAGAAACGCTAACTTACGTAAAGCCATTTCTTATTCAATCGACCGTGATGCCTTAGCAACACAAATCTTAGGTGATGGTTCCGTGGCAGCAACTGGTTTAATGCCTGCGGAAATGTCATTTAATCCTGAGACTAAAGAAGATTTCGCTAAAGAAGTCGGTAATTCTTTAGAATATGATAAAGAAAAAGCGAAAGAGTATTGGGAAAAAGCAAAAAAAGAATTGAATATTAAGGACTTGGAAATGGATATCTTATCATCTGATACGGATTCATCCAAAAAAACTGTTGAATACATTCAAGGTGCCATTCAAGAGAACCTAGAAGGCGTTAAAGTAACGGTTAGCCCAGTACCGTTTTCAGTTCGTCTAGATCGTAGTAACAAAGGGGACTTTGATATGGTCATTGGCGGTTGGAGTGGTGATTACACTGATCCGATTACCTTTATTGAATTATTCAAGACAGGCAACTCTTATAACCGTGGTAAATATTCAAATGCTGATTACGACAAACAAGCGACAGAATCAGCTACAACCAATGTTAGCGACGAAAATGCTCGTTGGACTAACTTAATCGATGCTGAGAAGATTTTAATGGACGAGATGGGCGTTATTCCGCTTTACCAAAAAGCAGAAGCACATTTACGTACGTCTAAAATTAAAGACATCGCCATTCATCCTGCTGGCGCGCATTACGATTATAAATGGGCGTATAAAGTGAAATAGTCTTTTGTATGTCTATGCTTCATTCTTCGGAGAAGAAAAGAGACTGCGGACATTGTCCCCAGTCTCTTTTCCAATCTGACAGCTGAAGGCAAAACAAGAGCAGCGATTGTCGGTTATCAGAGAAGATACATCTGTTTAAGAAAAAATTCCCTGAGGCTGGCCTCAGAGAATTAAGCGAAAACTAATAAAAGCAAGGAAATCAACAGCAAACTTACAGCAACTGACAACCAGTATACAGGTTGCTTGGAAAAGATTTCCGAGGTTTTAACGTAGTCTTTTGGTTCGGTATTTTTTCTTAAGCGGAGTGTGTCCTTCATGTTTTTTTGAAAATTATCAAAAAAACCAGAGACAAAAACGCCGATAAAGGCAGTAATCATAAAAAAGAATAAGGCCACCATAAAAAAGCTGTTTGATAAGCTGGTTAAAGTTAGCTCTTGCTTGAATATTAGCAGGTATGCCGGAACTATCAGGCAACTGCTAATGAGGGTGATAATAACTCGTTTTATTAAGGTCATTTCGGTCGCTCGCTTTATCTGTTTTTTAATCGTAATCAACCGTGCTTGATAGATTGAAATTAAGAGATTAACATGCTATTATCTAATAGGTTTAATTACTTATTAACTGTAATCTAATTTCCAACCATTGTCAAAATAATAAATGAAAGTTGAGGTCATGCGAATTGAAAAATTTCGCCAAGTATTTTCTAAAGCGCGTTATGTTCATGTTGATTACCTTGTGGTTGATTTCCACGGTAACCTTTTTCTTAATGAAAATGATTCCTGGTTCGCCATATGTTAACCAAGAAAAACTCAGTCCCGAACAAATAGAAATTTTAAATAAGCAAGCTGGTTTAGATAAACCGGTTATTACCCAGTATGGGATTTATATGAAGAACATTGTTCAAGGTGATTTTGGTACCTCATTCCAATTTAAAAATCAACCTGTTTCAAAATTATTAGCCAATCGAATTGGACCGTCTGTTCAGTTAGGTGCTCAAGCTATTATCTTTGGTACCTTTGTGGGGATTATTTTAGGGCTGATCGCAGCCATGAAACAAAATACCTGGGTGGATACAGGTGCCACATTGATCGCCATCCTAGGTCGATCGATTCCTAACTTTGTGTTCGCAGTGCTGTTGCAGTATGTCTTTGCCGTTAAGTTGAAAATCTTGCCAATCGCGATGTGGAACCAAGGTTTCGCTTCAACGATTTTACCGACCCTGGCGTTATCCATGTCGCCATTAGCCGATTCCGCTCGTTTTATCCGGACGGAAATGGTGGAAGTCTTAAGTACTGATTATATTGAACTGGCACGTGCCAAGGGGTTAAGCCGCTGGCAAGTCGCCTTCCGCCATGGCTTACGGAACAGTTTAATTCCGTTAATTACACTTTTAGGCCCACTTGCTGTCGGCTTAATGACCGGTTCATTAGTAGTAGAAAATATTTTTGCGATTCCTGGAATTGGGGAACAGTTTGTTAAGTCAATTATGACCAATGACTACCCAACCATTATGGCAGTTACCATCATGTTCTCAACGATGCTAGTGGTGGTTATTTTAGTGGTTGACTTGCTTTACGGTTTAGTCGATCCACGTATTCGTGTCTCAGGAGGTGAACGGGGCTAATGGAACAGCTTGACTTGAAAAAATTACCAGAAGATAGCTTTGAACCTTTAGACGTTTCCAATAGTTTGGAGCGTGAAAAAATCGCAGCACCGTCACTGAACTTCCTGCAAGATTCTTGGCGTCGTCTTAAGAAAAATAAAGGAGCCGTTATTTCCTTGGTGCTCTTAATTATTATCACGCTTGTGGCTTTTGCATCTATCTGGGTATCACCACATGATCCAACTAAACAAAATCCATCTTACGTTAACTTACCACCACGGATTCCGGGATTAACCATTAATGGTTTTAACGGAACGGCAGTAGTAGGTGGCAATCGTGTGGATAAATATGAGGCAGCTAAAGTACCGGATAATGTTAATTATTATTTAGGGACAGATGGCCTTGGTCGTGACTTGTTATCTCGTTTATTAATGGGAACACGAGCGTCACTGATTATTGCCTTTATTGCAGCGATTCTCGATTTAACTTTCGGTGTCACTTATGGATTGATTTCCGGTATGAAGGGCGGTCGAACCGACAATATCATGCAACGGATTTTAGAAATTCTCTCAGGAATACCTAACTTAGTTGTGATGATTTTGATGTTGACCATCTTAAAACCAGGAATGAGTTCTATTATTGCGGCCATGGTTATTACTGGCTGGATTACAATGGCGCGGATTGTTCGGGCCCAAACCTTGAAAATTAAAGATCAGGAATATGTGTTAGCTGCAACAACTTTGGGTGAATCCCAAGGTAAGATTGCCATGAAGCACGTGTTACCAAATATATCAGGTGTCATCATCGTTCAGATGATGTTTAGTATCCCCTCAGCGATCTTCTTTGAAGCCTTCTTAAGTTTCATCGGTCTAGGGTTAACACCGCCACAAGCGTCTCTAGGGATGCTTTTAAGTGAAGGGTATAAGACCTTCCGCTTCTTGCCACACTTGATGTGGGCACCAGCGATTGTCTTGTCCGTTATCATGATCTGCTTTAACTTATTAGCAGACGGCATGCGCGATGCCTTTGATCCAAAAATGAATGATTAGAGTGGGTGGAGAAATGGAAAAAGTATTAGAAGTCAAAAATTTACATATATCATTTGATACTTTTGCTGGTAAAGTTCACGCCATTCGTGGAGTAAATTTCGATTTACACAAAGGTGAAACATTAGCAATCGTGGGGGAATCTGGTTCAGGTAAATCAGTGACTACCAGAAGTATCATGCGCTTATTATCAAACAATGCCAACATCGACAGCGGTGAAATTCTGTTTAAAGGCGATGACTTGGTTAAACGCAGTGAGCGGGACATGCAAAAGATTCGCGGGAAAGACATTGCGATGATTTTTCAGGATCCGATGACCTCTTTGGACCCAACAATGAACATTGGGAACCAAGTAGCAGAGTCATTGCGCAAACATAAAAAGATTTCGAAGAAGGATGCCTTAGCTAGCGCTCTAGAACTATTACGCCTAGTCGGTATTCCAAATGCGGAAAAACGATTAAAAAATTACCCTCACCAGTTTTCTGGTGGGCAGCGCCAACGGATCGTGATTGCGATTGCGTTGATTTGTTACCCAGAAGTCCTGATTGCCGATGAACCAACAACGGCACTTGATGTGACCATTCAAGCGCAAATCATTGATTTAATGAAGGAAATTCAACAAAAAATTTCAACGTCGATTATCTTTATTACCCATGATTTAGGCGTTGTGGCTAATGTGGCCGATCGTGTAGCAGTTATGTACGGTGGGCGAATTGTGGAAATTGGAACGGCCGATGAAATTTTCTACAACCCGCAACACCCTTATACTTGGGGGTTGCTAAGCTCAATGCCAACTCTTGACACTAAAGGGGAAGAACTATACGCTATTCCAGGTTCACCACCGGATTTATTAGCACCGCCAAGTGGTGATGCTTTCTATCCACGGAATGAGTTTGCCATGAAAATTGATGCTCAAGAAGCACCTCCATATTTCAAGTTGTCGGATACTCATCAGGCAGCCACTTGGCTGTTAGCACCAGGGGCACCAAAAGTTACACCGCCACCAGAAGTTGTTCGTCGTCATCAGATTTTTGCGGAAAAACAACGAGGAGTCTAGAAAGGAGCTGACAATATGAGTGGAGTTAACAAAGATAGTAAAGTGATTTTAGATGTTCAAAACTTAAAGCAGTATTTTAATGTCGGCCGTCAAGACGAAGTTAAAGCCGTTGATGGGGTAAGTTTTACCATTTATGAGGGTGAAACTTTTGGTCTAGTTGGGGAATCTGGTTGTGGGAAATCCACAACAGGACGGAGTATTATTCGTCTGTATAATCCAACAGATGGTACGATTAAATTTGATGGTGAGGATATCAGTGGGATTAAAGGACGACAAAACTTACATAAGTTCCGTCAAGAAGTCCAAATGATCTATCAAGATCCTTATGCCTCATTAAATCCGCGGATGAAAGTCAAAGATATTATCGCAGAAGGTATTGATATTCACAAACTGGCTAAGAACGATGAAGAACGCAACCAGCAAGTCAATGATCTGTTGGAAACTGTTGGACTAGACCGTTCTCATGGGACTCGTTACCCTCATGAGTTTTCTGGTGGGCAACGTCAACGGATTGGGATTGCCCGAGCCTTAGCCGTTCAACCGAAATTCATTATCTGTGATGAGCCGATCTCCGCATTGGATGTTTCGATTCAAGCGCAGGTGGTTAACTTGTTGCAAGAATTACAAGAGAAGAAAAAATTGACTTACTTGTTTATCGCCCATGATTTATCCATGGTGAAATACATCAGTGATCGGATTGGTGTGATGTATTATGGCAAATTAGTGGAAGTTGGCTCAAGTGAGGAAGTTTATAAATACGGCTTACATCCTTATACGGAAAGCTTATTATCAGCTATTCCATTACCGGATCCAGACTACGAAAAAACCCGTCGCCGGATTACTTACCAACCAGCAGCAGATGACAATAAAGTCCGTGAGTTGCGCGAAATCGCACCGGAACACTTTATCTACTGCAGTGAAGATGAAGTAGCAGGCTACCAAGCGAAGTTAGCTGATAAAAAAGCAAAAGAGTTAGATAGCGCAATCTAAGAGATAGATTAAGGCGGCAAGTCTTTGTTTTAGAACGAGACTTGTCGCTTTCTTATTTATGAATTATCAGAATATTTTATCTATTTAATGAAACCTATTTGTGAATTAGTGGGCAATTTAAGTTGGAATAACTATCGAAAGATGTTTTTTTAATGGTTGTTAATCGATGAATGTGCGGAAGCTTCGATTGTACGTTATCGGGTGAACTATCTAGAAAGATAATAAGAAAGGAAACGAACAGATGAAACAAAAAAATTGGTTAAAAGCGAGTGTTATATTATTGTCGCCCATGTTATTAATGGCTTGTGGCAATAAAGAAAAAACAGAGGGAACTTCCGCAACAAAGGAAACAGGAGACATTGAGCAAGTCTTTAAAATCGTTGTGCCAACAGAGATGCCAACGATGGATACCTCTCTAAATTCTGACGTGGTTAGTGCAACAGCCACCAATAGTGTCTACGAAGGGCTATACCGCTTTAATGGCGAAGGTAAGGCGGAACCAGCTGGGGCCAGTGAGATAGCAAAAGTCAGCCAGGATGGTTTGGTTTATACCTTTAAACTCCGAGAGGCTAAGTGGTCAGATGGTGAGCCATTAACTGCTAAAGATTATGTTTATGCGTGGCAGCGTGGGGCTAATCCAGAGACGGGCTCAGAGTATGGTTTTTTGTTTAATGCTCTTAAAAATGGCGAAGAAGTCCTTGGGGGAAATAAACCAGTGGCGGAATTAGGTGTCAAAGCACTAAGTGACTACGAATTAGAAGTGACGTTAGAACAACCAACGCCTTACTTTGATTATTTGGTAGCTTTTTCGACCTTCTTTCCGCAACGTCAGGACATTGTGGAAAAGTACGGTAAAGATTATGCCGCCACTAGTGAGAATGCCGTCTACAATGGCCCTTATATCCTGACAGAGTTTGATGGGCCAGGAACTGACATTGACTGGAACTATGAAAAAAATCCAGAATACTGGGATAAAGATAACGTCAAGCTGGATCGGATTGAAGTGATGGTCGCTAAAGAGTCATCAACGGCTCTCAATCTTTATAAAGATGGTCAAACAGAAGACATTATTTTAACAGGTGAATTAGCTCAGCAAATGGCCGATGATCCAGACTTTGTTTCAGACAAAAAAGCCAGCACCATGTACTTGGAGATGAATCAAAAGGACAAGGACTCGCCTTTTAATAATGAAAACTTCCGCAAGGCCATTTCTTATGCCATTGACCGTGACTCACTGGTGACCCAAATTTTAGGAGATGGTTCGATTGTTCCGACTGGTTTAGTGCCGGCGGGAATTAAACTCAACGTTGACGGAAAAGAACAGGAATTTGCTAAAGACTCAGGTAATCATTTGGAGTATAACCCAGAAAAAGCGAAGAAGTTTTGGGAAAAAGCTCAAAAAGAGTTAGGGAAAGAAGTAGAATTCAGTATTTTAACCTCCGATACAGATTCAGCTAAAAAAGTATCGGAATATCTGCAAGGCGCATTTAAAGAAAGTCTCCCAGGGGTGAAGGTCAATGTCAATCCAGTAACGTTTGCCATCCGTATCGATCGAGGCTTAAAGACCGATTTTGAGATGCTAAACTCAGGCTGGAATGCCGATTATGCTGATCCAAGCACCTTTATCGATCTTTTTGAAACAGGTGTTTCATATAATCTAGGGAAGTATTCCAATGAGGCGTATGACAAGTTAGTAAAACAAGCCTCTGTAGAGCATGCCAATGATCCTGAAAAGCGTTGGCAGGACATGCTGGCAGCGGAAAAACTTATTTTGGACCAAGCAGCGGTCATCCCTCTTTACCAAAAAGCTGAGGCACACTTGCGCAGCCCGAAGGTTAAGGATGTGGTTGTAAATGCAGCAGGAGCTCCTTATGATTATAAGTGGGCTTATAAAGTTAAATAGATGAGATAAGAGCCAGGTTCAATTAAGAACTTGGCTCTTAACTATGTAAGTGAATGGTGACAGAATAGGATAACTCAGAGCCTCATGTTGCGACACAAGACTATTTTTATAGCCGCTTATTTTAATACATTGCAGAGGGCTATCGGACAATGTAAAGACTAGAACAAGGCAAAACTACAAACGGTCAGGAATTTCAAAGAAATTGTCGCACCAATGGAGCAAATGATGAAAGTCACTGATTTAACCCGTGACGTAATTGAGAAGTTGGAATAAGTAGGTGATAGGCACTAAGTAGTTAATTAGGTGTCTTTTTTCGTGGCCACTCTAACTAGTAGAAAGAAAGTCATGTGAACGTAGTGCCTTTGACACGGATTAGAGAGTGTAGTGAAGGGCCTAAGAAAATTCACAGACAAAAGGGAAATCGAGTCGCAATCGTTTAGTTCAAGAGGAAATGACGTTATACTATGGTTGTGAAATATAGTTGCACTGAATGTATACGCTTACTATCTTAGAAGTGGATAATGAAAGGAAGTAAATGATGTGTTTAGAGAAGAGCATGACAGTATTGGCAACCTAAGAATTCCAGAAGAGGCTTACTACGGCGTTAATGCCAAACGTGCCTATGATAACTTTCAAATTACCAATTTGCGACTGGAACCTCTTTTTGTTAAAAGCTTAGCTCAAGTGAAAAAAGCCAGCGCGTTGGCTAACTTAGAGTTAGGTGAATTAGATAGTGACATTGCTGAAATAATTATCAAAGTGACAGATGAATTGTTAGCGGGAAAATTTGCATCGGACATGATTGTTGACCCTATTCAAGGCGGCGCAGGGACAAGTTCTAATATGAACATCAATGAAGTGATTGCTAACCGAGGGATTGAATTACTTGGCGGTGAGAAAGGACAGTACCATTTGATTAGTCCAAATGATCACGTGAATAAGGGGCAGTCGACCAATGATGTTTTCCCAACAGCAGGCAAGCTAACCTTTCTGAAATTGATTGATCGTTTATTGATTGTCTTAGAAGAACTGGCTCTCTCATTTAAAGAAAAATCATTGGCATTTTCCGATATTCAGAAAATGGGACGAACTCAATTAAGCGATGCGGTTCCGATTACAGTGGGGGCAGAGTTTAAAGCCTATTATACTGTAACAAAACGAAATATGAAGCGATTGACTACAGTTAAGGACGAAATTCGGTATGTCAATATGGGAGGGACCGCGATTGGCACAGGTGTTTCAGCTCATGGACAATTTTCTCAGACGATTATTGAGTATTTACGAGAAATAACAGGTTTGGATATTGCGATAGCAGAAGATTTAATTGACAGTACGCAAAATGTAGAGGCATTTGGTGTTTTATCCGATATTTTAAAGACGATTGCCATAAGCAGTTCAAAGATTGCCAATGATATTCGGTTACTCTCTTCTGGGCCGCGCACTGGAATTGGCGAACTGATTATTCCGGCCCGTCAAAATGGGTCTTCGATTATGCCAGGTAAAATTAATCCCGTCATTCCTGAAGTAGTGACCCAAGGAGCCTTCTTAATAGCAGGGAATAGCGTCACGATTGCCATGGCAATTGAAGCTGGCCAGCTTGAGCTTAATGCTTTTGAACCGGTTATTTTTCATAGATTAATAGAGTCTTTTCATGTTTTAATCAATACGCTAACAACGTTTAACGAGCATTGTATTAAGGGGATTGAAGTCAATGAGGAACGATGCCAGGAACTATTGGAGAAGAGCACCTATCTGACGACTGGATTAGCTAAATACATTGGTTACGAAGAGGCGGCGCTGATTGCCAAAGAAAGTCTGCAGCTGAACCGGACGGTGAAAGAGGTGGCGTTGAGTAAAGGTATTTCCAGTGATATATTGAGCGAAATTAGTAAATAATAACCGTTATGATTTATTGTGTTAAACGACTTTCTAGTAAGATGGTCGTTTTTTTGTATAATCAATAAAATAGTAAACAGACTGATACTGGCTTTAAATGCATAGCGATTGATAATGTTAAGTCATAATATTTTTTTACACCAGTGTAAAAAAATTGAAATTGACAGTGATTTTGGGATGTGTTAAAAATAAGGTAAGAAGTCGGAAAGATTGCTGAGTTGTTGGTAGTAGGTACTTGTAACTAGCGATAACAAATTGAGTGAATATCGGCGATTGGGACATTTGACTAGATATTAGGGGAACATGATTAATAAAGCGAATGTCGGGATTTCAACAATAAATTGGATGTTGTCAATGTTAATCTAACATTCATTGCTCGTTTTTTTTACCAAAAAATTGTTTTTATTCTGACGTTTTACAGGTGGCTAATTAGACGTAAACAGTCTCTGTGTTCTGAAGGTGGCGAGTGTCTCGTGAAGAGATGTGACTTATTTTGATGAAGCAAATCAGAAAAACATGTTTTAAGAGTCCTGATTATCTAGTGAAACGTAAAGTAGAGAAGTAACCAAGAGGACCATATATGATAAAGAAATCCATTGGTAGTCGTCGTGTAACTTAAAAAAATGATGTATGTTGCAGGTTTTGCTACAATTTAGAAGAGGGATTACTGGTATAGTGTTAATGGAGTCATTAATGTCATGGAAGTTGAGGAAGGATTACCTAAGAGAATCAATGTTTCAAAAAATGAGAGCATGTAGCAGGTTTTGCTACAATTTAGAAGCTGGTTAGATGGATTCTTGATGGAGAATGAGTCATGTAAAGAGAATTAAGTGGTCATCGACCAAGAAAATGATGACACAAAAAACGAGAGCATGTAGCAAGTTCTGCTACAATTTAGAAGTTGGTTAGATGGATTCTTGATGAAGAATGGGCCATGTAAAGGGAATGAAGTGAATCATCATCCAAGAAAATCAAGATGCAAAAAAAGAGGGTGTGTAGCAGGACTTGCTACAATTTAGAAGTTGGTTAGGTGGATAATTGATGGAGAATGAGCCATGTAAAAGGGATTAAGGATCATCGTCCAAGAAAATCAAGATGCAAAAAAATGAAGGTGTGTAGCAAGTTCTGCTACAATTTAGAAGTTGGTTAGATGGATAATTGATGGAGAATGAGCCATGTAAAAGGAATTAAGTGATCATCGACCAAGAAAATCAAGATGCATAAAAATGAGAGTGTGTAGCAAGTTCTGCTACAATTTAGAAGTTGGTTAGATGGATAATTGATGGAGAATTCGCCATGTAAAGGCAATTAAGGTAATCATCGACCAAGAAAATCAAGATGCAAAAAAAAGAGGGTGTGTAGCAAGTTCTGCTACAATTTAGAAGTTGGTTAAATGGATACGTGATGGAGAATGAGCCATGTAAAGG
>NZ_CAUQJB010000042.1:0-34333 GCF_963518325.1 uncultured Vagococcus sp.
GTCTGGGCCGTGTCTCAGTCCCAGTGTGGCCGATCACCCTCTCAGGTCGGCTACGCATCACGGTCTTGGTGAGCCATTACCTCACCAACTAACTAATGCGGCGCGGGTCCATCCTTTAGCGACACCCGAAAGCGTCTTTCATATTCGAGCCAGGCGGCTCAAACAATTATGCGGTATTAGCACCTGTTTCCAAGTGTTATCCCCCACTAAAGGGCAGGTTACCCACGTGTTACTCACCCGTCCGCCACTCAAAATCTACGGTGAGTGCAAGCACTCGGTGTAGATTTTGCGTTCGACTTGCATGTATTAGGCACGCCGCCAGCGTTCGTCCTGAGCCAGGATCAAACTCTCATTAAAAGTTTTGATAGCATCAAAAGATGCCGCTCATTTTGTTTGCTAGCGAATGTAACTTCACTATTCGATTTTTCATAAAAAATCGTAAAATCTTTTTAGTGTTCTTCTACTAAAGAAGAACAACTACACAATTTGGTTCGTCTTACTTTGTTCAGTTTTCAAAGGTCTAAGTTGTCAACTGCTTGTTTCGCAGTTGTTTGTCGCCTTAGCAACTTTATTAGAATAACATGTTTAGTTGTCTTTGTCAACAACTTTTTTATTATTTTTCAAAAGTTTTTTTACACTCAGCAGAAGTGGTTTAGAACTTCAACAGCAACTCAATTAGAATAACATATTTTAGTTGTCAGTGTCAACAACTTTTTTTATTATTTTTTTGAGTCATGAGTTTGTTTGAAGTAGCTTAGCTCTTCAATCGACAACTTAATTAGAATAACATAACGCTCTCTATCATGTCAATAGCTTTTTTCAAGAAAGTTTCATGTGCTTCTTTCAAAGCTGTCTTATATCTCAGCGACATGTAATAATATACCAAGTCTCAGAGGAAATTGCAACTATTATATTGAGTTTTTTTCGCTTTTTTTATTTAACTTGATAAAGACAGTGAATATCAAATAATCATTCGCCTTTTACTTACCAAACCGATGGCTTCCCTCTACAATTATTCGCAATATGAACTTACGTCCTATAAGTTGATTGTCCCCCAGAATCATTAACTATTTGAGGAAACCTTTCTATAGTAACAATCTGTATGATCCGATACAAAAAAGCTCGCTAAATTAGCGAGCTTTTTCTTAGCGCATTGTTGGAAATAGTAAGACGTCACGAATTGACTGTGAATTGGTCAGTAACATAACAAGGCGGTCAATTCCAATCCCTAATCCGCCAGTTGGTGGCATACCATATTCTAAAGCTTCGATAAAGTCATTATCAATCCCATGAGCTTCATCATTACCTAAATCACGTTCACGATCCTGGGCTTCAAAACGTTCACGTTGATCAATCGGATCATTTAGCTCCGTAAAGGCGTTGCCGTACTCGTTCCCTACAATGAAGACTTCAAAGCGGTCGGTAAAGCGACCATCTTCTGGATTCTTTTTCGATAAAGGAGAGACTGCTACTGGATGCCCATAGATAAAGGTCGGTTGAATCAAGGTTTCTTCGACAAACTCTTCAAAGAATTCATTGACCACATGCCCAAATTCCATGTGTTCTTCCACTTTAACCTTGTGCTCTTTCGCAAGGGAACGAGCTTCTTCGTCTGTCATCTCTTGCCAAAAATCAACACCAGTTTGTGCTTTTATTGCATCTACCATATGGAGACGAGTCCATTGTCCGCTTAAATCCACATCGGTTTCACCGTATCTGACAGATAAACTACCGTTCACTTTATCTGCAACATGTTTGATGATACCTTCTGTCAAGTCCATCACATCACGGTAATCCGCGTAAGCCGTATAAACTTCCAGCATGGTAAATTCAGGATTATGGGTAGTATCGATTCCCTCGTTACGGAAAACACGGCCAATTTCATAAACCTTCTCCATGCCACCGACAATCAGACGTTTCAAATGTAGCTCCAAAGCAATTCGTAAGTACAACTCAATATCTAAGGCATTGTGATGGGTAATAAACGGACGAGCCGCTGCACCACCTGCCATATTATGAAGAGTTGGCGTTTCAACCTCTAAATAGTCGTTGTCGTTTAAATAATTGCGGATTTCTTTAATAATCTGGCTTCGTTTAACAAAGGTATCAAAGCTTTCTCGATTACTAATTAAATCTAAATAGCGCTGACGGTAACGTTGTTCAATATTGGTTAAGCCATGATATTTATCTGGCAATGGACGGAGAGCCTTAGTTAAGAAGGTCAACGATGTAGGTTTGATGGTTAACTCACCCATATCTGTCTTCATGATATCCCCTGTTACACCGATAAAATCTCCTAAATCTGCTTGTTTGAATAACTCATATTCCTCATCACCAATGGCATCTTTTCTAACGTAAATTTGAATTTGGCCTTCGCGATCTTGTAAATGCGCAAAGCCTACTTTTCCCTTGCCACGTTTTGTCATCATTCTACCAGCGACAGTCGCTGTTAAATGCAACTCATTTAATTCTTCTTTGGTCATTTCACCATAAGCATCGTGTAATTCCTTTGAATTATGGCTACGCTCAAATCTTTGGCCAAATGGATCCATTCCTGCAGCTTGCATAGCGGCCATTTTTTCTCTACGAACCAGTAATTGGTCGTTCATTTCTTGTTGAGTATTCTGTTCCTCAGTCACTCTATTTCCTCCGTCCTTTCAAAAGCTACGTTCTTCTATCTATAATGCCACACTAAAAACAAAAAAGGCAAGGGAAATCTTTCCTTTTGCCTCTTTTCTCATGTTTTTCTAGATTTTCGCTAAAGACTACTCGATTTACGCGCTTAACCCCACCTTTGGTTAATTGGCAATCTCTCTCACTTCTGTGGCTTCGACAAACGCATCCAGCAAAGCGATAATCTCAGATTGTTTAGTAGCTTGATTAATCGCAACCTTGGTTTTCGCTGCTCTCGATATGCCTTTTAAGTAATAGGCAGCATGTTGCCGGAACTCACGAGTGCCGATCACTTCGCCTTTTAGATCAACCAAGCGCTCTAAATGAAGTTTGGCCGTTTTTATTTTATCTCGTGCAGGTGGTTCAGGCAATAGTTCACCCGTTTCTAAATAATGCTTCGTTTGATAGATCATCCAAGGGTTGCCTAAAGCTGCCCGCCCGATCATCACGCCATCACAGCCAACTTCCTCTACCATCCGTTTGGCATCTTGAGGCGTGCGAACATCACCGTTGCCCATAAAGGGTATAGTTAAGTTCTTTTTGACTTCGCGCAAAACTTCCCAATTGGCCTTACCTTCATACATTTGCATCCGTGTCCGACCATGCATTGCCACGGCTGCCGCGCCAGCTTTTTCAGCCGCCAAAGCATTCTCCACGGCAAAAACATGTTCATCGTCCCAGCCAATCCGCATTTTCACCGTCACTGGAATCTTGACTGCTGAGGCCACTGCTTCTACCATCTCGTAGACTTTATTAGGGTCCAAGAGCCATTTAGCGCCTGCCTCATTCTTAATAATTTTATTGACAGGACAGCCCATGTTAATATCAATAATCGCTGCCTTCGTGTTAGCTTCCACAAACTTAGCCGCCTCGACTAGGGTATCTTTGCTACCACCCATAATCTGAACGCTCAGAGGATGCTCTCTCTCATCGATATACAGCATCTCTAAGGTCTTTTTATTTCTAAGTTGAATCCCTTTATCACTAATCATCTCACAGACGACTAAGCCTGCGCCAAACTCTTTGACCGTCACCCGAAAAGCCGCATTACTAATACCAGCCATAGGCGCGACCACAACTCTATTAGGAATATCAATATTTCCTATTTTCCACAACGTGGTTTCCCCCTTACAACTTAACCGATTTCTTCTAATAAAGCTTTTAAATCAACTTCATCAAATTGATATTTATTGCCACAGAAATGGCAAACCGCCTCAGCACCTTGATCTTCATCGATCATTTCTTGGATTTCTTTTTTACCAAGTGAAATAATACCTGAAGCAAATTTCTCCTTAGTACAATCGCAATGAAATTGTACGGGCATTTTTTCAAGAATCTTCACATTCTCTTGACCCAACAAGCGATATAATATTTCTTCCGGTGTTTCTCCTTGATCAATCAAACTTGACACAAGGGGCACTTCAGCAATGCGTCTTTCGATCTCGGCAATCGTCTCGTCCGTCGCATCCGGCATCACTTGAATCATAAAGCCACCTGCCGCTTTAATTGAATCATCCTCGATATCAACTAACACACTTAACCCCACTGCCGAAGGGACTTGTTCAGAATTGGCCAGATAGTAGGTGAAATCTTCCCCTAATTCCCCAGAAACCAATGGAACTTGTCCAGAGAAAGGTTCTTTTAAACCTAAATCCTTGATAACTGACAAACTACCTGATGTTCCCACACCGCCACGAACATCGATCTTCCCATGTTCATTTGCCGGCAAGTTAACTTCAGGGTTTTGCAGATAACCTTTTACGTTTCCGTGACCATCAGCCACAACCACAATTGCGCCAACAGGTCCATCCCCTTGAATCTTAACTGTAATCTTATCTTCACCTTTGTTCATAGCGCCTAGCATCAGTGAGCCAACCATCGTTCGCCCTAAAGCCGCAGAAGCCGTCCGCCAAGTATCGTGGCGACGTTGTGCCTCTCCAACGGTTTTTGTCGCGTTAACTGCAAAAGCCCGAATTTGGCCATCAAAACAAAGTGCTTTTAATAAATAATCTTCCATTTGCATTCACCTAATTTTTCTATTTTTTTCATCGACCCTACTATCTTAAACCCAAAATAAGTTTTAGACAATTTTATTGTTTGCTAGTGTCCCAACAATCCCGATTTAATGCAACTACTATTTTACCTGCCAGAAAGAATGGCAAGCAGAGATTGATTTCAGTTTTTTCGTCCCCTAGCTCCACACGCTAACCTCTTAGCATTTACCAGACACACAAGCAAAAGTGGGTTGCCTAGGCAACCCACTTTGTTTATTGCTTATTTATATCGGTCTTCGAATTTTTCTTTTTCGTATTCCGTTTTTGCTTTTTCTTCTGCCGTGCGGTTGTCTGTATCTTCAGATGTTGTTTCGTCATCTTCTGGCACTCGCGGTGTAACGGGTGTGTCAGTTGGTTTCACTGGTTCATCCGCTTTTAATGCATTCTCTTTGTCTTCTTGCTTCTCTTCCGCTTGTTTCTTCGCTTCTTTTTCTTCTAAGGCTTTTTTAGCTTCCTCAAAAGTACCAGATTTTTCGCTTGGGAATTGATTAGCAATCACATCAGCTGGCATTACGCCTTCTTCAAAGAGTGATTTAATGCTGCGAGCATCTAATGTTTCAAATTCTAATAATTTTTCAGCAATTAGTTTGTGTTGAGCACGATGCTCTTCAATGATTTCACGGGCTTTCCCATGGGCTGCATTTAGGATACTGCGTACTTCTTCATCGATTTCATAAGCCACTTGCTCAGAGTACGCTTTTGTTTGACCATAGTCACGGCCAACAAAGACTTGATGATTGCCTTCGTATTGAACAGGTCCAAGTTTATCACTCATTCCATATTCCGTTACCATACTACGAGCTAAGCCTGTTGCTTGTTCAAAGTCATTGCTTGCTCCTGTTGATTTTACGCCAAAGATAATTTCTTCTGCTGTACGTCCACCTAAAAGGCCAACGATACGTTCAAACAATTCTTCTTTGGTCATTAAGAAACGATCTTCTTTCGGTAAGGCAATCATGTAACCACCTGCACGTCCACGAGGCACAATTGTTACTTTATGGACCGTATTGGCATCACTTAAGACTAGCCCACAAATAGTGTGGCCTGCTTCATGATAGGCAACCAATTCACGTTCTTTTTTGCTAACGACACGATCTTTCTTAGCAGGTCCCGCAATAACACGGTCTTGTGCTTCGTCAATATCAGAGGCGTCCACTTTTTTCTTATTGCGACGAGCTGCTACTAAAGCCGCTTCGTTTAAGACATTTTCTAAGTCAGCACCAGCAAAACCTGGTGTTTGTTGGGCCACGACTTTCAAATCTACGTCAGCTGCCAACGGTTTGTTTTTCGCGTGGACTTTAAGGATCGCTTCACGACCTTTAACGTCTGGGCGTCCAACTAAAATTTGACGGTCAAAACGACCTGGACGTAACAAAGCTGGATCCAATACATCTGAACGGTTTGTTGCGGCGATGACGATCACGCCTTCGTTCCCACTAAAGCCATCCATTTCAACGAGTAATTGGTTAAGGGTTTGTTCACGTTCATCGTGTCCGCCACCCATTCCAGCACCACGTTGACGACCCACAGCATCGATTTCATCAATAAAGATAATCGCAGGAGCCGTTTTCTTGGCTGTCTCAAATAAATCACGTACACGGCTCGCCCCAACGCCGACAAACATCTCCACAAAGTCAGAACCTGAAATTGAGTAGAACGGCACGCCTGCTTCACCAGCAACGGCTTTGGCAAGTAATGTTTTACCAGTCCCTGGAGGGCCCTCTAATAGGACACCTGCCGGAATTCTGGCACCTAGTTCAACGAAACGACGAGGATCTTTTAAGAATTCCACCACTTCAACTAGTTCTTGTTTCTCTTCTTCAGCACCTGCTACATCAGAGAAACGGACTTTATTAGCTTTTTTGTCTGCTTCTTTGGCTTTTGATTTACCAAAGTTCATCACACGGCCGCCACCGCCGCCTTGTTGACCTTGACCCATCATCATGTACATAAAGAATATAATCACGATTAATGGTAAGAAGGAGAATAACATTGAAATCCAAACACCGTTATTCGATTGCTCCTTAATGGTCACCTTGGTTTTAGACGTTGAAGCATTCTTCGTAATCTCCGCCAAAGTTGCATCATTTGGTAAGACAATCGTTGTAAAACGATCATTCGCTACATTACTTGAGCCAAGAATTGATAAACCTTTGTCTTCAACTTTTGGTTTTTCATAGTAAGTACCGGTAATCTTGTACGCGCCATTGGCTGGCTGAATTTCCATGTCTTTAATTTTTTCACTTTTTAACTGCTCAGAAAACGTTGAATACGTTATATCCGAACCGGGGCTTTTTTTATCGCCAAAGAAAAAGAATACGACCATCGCCATTGCTAAAACTAACAATATATAATAGAGTGTATTCTTCATTCCCCCGTTTTTCTTTTTATTCATATAGGGCCTCCCTCTAATAGCACAATCTTTTTATCACGCATATTTATTCTAACATACTTTTGAAATATTATTAGTTATTTGTCTCGTAAATCTCTGGTTTTAGCACACCAACAAAAGGCAAGTTACGATAGTTTTCCTTATAATCAAGACCAAAGCCCACTACAAACTCATTGGGCACGTTGAATCCAGAGTAATCTGGGTAAATATCCACAACACGACCTTCTGGCTTGTCCAAGAGTGTGACAATTTTAACAGACTTAGCTTGACGGTACTTAAATAACTCCACTAAGTACTTTAACGTTTGACCACTGTCAATAATATCTTCAACAATCAGCAAGTCACGACCTGCTACATTGGTATCCAGATCTTTAATTATTTTAACCTCGCCTGAAGAAACTAGCGCTTCTCCGTAGCTTGATACATCCATAAAATCCATCTCTAATTGCATGTCCATTTCACGAATCAAATCTGCCATAAATGGAATCGCCCCTTTTAAAATCCCGATAACCAAGGGATTTTTGTCGGCGTAATCCTTGGTGATTTGCTGACCTAATTCTTTCGTCTTAATGGCTATTTCTTCTCTTGAATACAATGATTTTTCAATGTCTTTCTCTAACATAAGAGTCTCCTTCCAGATCTTGCTTAATCCTTTGAAAAGTTTTGACGCTCGGTAGCCGAGCATGACTTTAAATAGATAAGCCTGTAATGTATTTTATCAGTTTCTTTCACAATACTCAAATAACTTTTCCTAATTGGCACAATCCAGATAATTTCTCCTGCTGAATCACAAACTAACCACGTTTGCTCGCGCTTTTTAAGGGGAATTTTACTGTCAATAAAAACCCGGTTGACTTTCTTGTGATTACCGGCTTGATTGTAAACAAACCGATCCCCCGGTTGTACGTGACGTACCACTAGTTCTCTTAAGCTCTCACTGACAGAGCACTCAAAAGTCTGCCAATGGTTGATTGTTTCAGGGATTTCAAGAGGTTGATCGACACGCTCGAATCCTAACCATTCGCTTTGACTGAGATATATGCCTTGCCCCAGACTAAGGCTTTGTGGCGAATCAGCTACAGCCCCTTGTGAGTCAGTGACTTTCAATAATGCTACTTGATAGCCTTTTTCAAGTCGCCAACCTGCTGCTAAATGAATCTCTCGTGCACCGAGATCACTGTTGAGCATGATTAAGGCCTGGCTAAGCTGTTCCTCATTCACCGGTATCCCTTCTACGACTAACACCTTTTGCCAAAGGGAAACTAATAACATGTATTGTTGACTCTCAGATAAAGAACGAAATGACCTTAAATCAATGGACCACTGATTATCAATGTCATGGATCACTTTTGGCCAAAGTTCGTTGACTTTAACTTCAATAATATCATTAGCATACGCGATTTGTTTGACGAAATTATGAATATGTTTTAAAAAGTTTGCGTTTTCCCCTTTAAATTGAGGAATAATCTGATTTCTAATCCGATTTCTTAAATAATCATTTTCTCTGTTACTGGCATCTTCAAAATAAACAACCTGATGAGAAGTCGCCCAAGCTAACAGCTCCTCCTTGGAAAAAGCCAATAAAGGACGGTGAATAACCAAACCATTCCGTTGACTAGTAGGACGAATCCCCACTAAGTTTTGCATTTGACTGCCACTGATTAACTTCATTAAGACGGTTTCCGCCTGATCGTCACCATGATGGGCTGTAATCAGGCAATCAAACCCTTCCTCTTGACAGACTCTGGCAAAAAAGCCATACCGAGCTTGGCGGGCCTCATTTTCCAGATTGCCCATCAGAGGCTTTTGCCAGGTTTTAGCATAAAAAGGAATTCCCTGCTCCTGACAAAACTCTCGTAGAAAAGCCTCTTCCACTTGAGAGGCCGACCGCAGCTGGTGATTGACATGAGCCACAGCAAAAAAGGGACGCTCACTAGCCGGAACCTTTAGTAACAGGTGCAACAATACCATCGAGTCGACACCACCTGAAACAGCCAGTAACAAACGGTCACTTTTTTGCCAAAAGAGTTGGCGCTTATTTAATTCTCTAAATCTGTGAGTGACTGCCACAACGCTTTCCTCCCTGACAAATAACAATAGCCGAGACAATAGCCTCGGCATATAAGTTCAAATTATTTAGTTACGTCGTCCACCACGACCGCCACGTTTACCTTCAGTATTGCGTTTTAACGAAGTTAAACGATCGTCGCTATCTTTCAAAAACGAACTCATTAACGAATCAAAATCATCTTTTTTGTGAGCTGCTTGGACAACCGGTTTTTTATATTCTTTTCGCTGAGGGCGAGTAAATTCTTTTTTCGGTGCTCTTTCAGGCACTTCTTCGGAAACACGGCGAATGGACAAGCCAATCTTACCATCATTACCAACGGACATTACTTTCACTTCAACTGTTTCCCCTACTTTAAGCACATCATTGATGTCCTTCACATAGTTATTGGAAACTTCACTAATATGAACCAACCCTGTTTTTCCTTCACCTAAATCGATAAATGCTCCAAAATTTGTAATACCTGACACTTTACCAGAAATTTTTGCCCCTACTTCGATTGACATAAAAAAGTTGTTCCTCCTTAGTATTTTTAAACCTTATTTATAAATAAACTCGCCTGTGAACCTTTGCTATTTCGACGATTCAGTCGTCTCAGAGTCAGTTGATTCATCGGCTTTTGTTTCTCCACGAGAATTTGGATTGATTTGCGGGATACTAAAAACCAGTTCTCCCTCTTTCGTATAAAAATACTTTTGACGCGCAAGCTTTTCTAAATAAGCTGGGTCTTCCAATAATTTTACATCGTATTCCAATGACGCCACTTTGGTTTTCAGCTCTGCCTGAGTTGCCTCAGCAGTCGCCTTTGCCTCATTCAATGTCCCGATACGTTGATAACTTCGCAACAAATTAAAGCCGCTCAACACAAAAATAACTAAAGCGACAGCGAAAATAACCGCTAAACGACGACGCCGAAAAATGATTTTCTTTTGTTGTCTATTAAATTGTTTAATTTGCTCCTTAGTAAATTGATTGCCGATAGACGCTACATTTGACTCTTTTGGCGCTGGCTGTTCAATTTTTTTATCTTCCATATCAAAAACTCCATTCCTGGATTCTGTTTCATAGACATTATATCAATAAGGACGGTCATTGTCTAATCTAAATTTTCGTAGGTAGTCTCTCTTGTTTCGCTGACAATCTCATACATATTCTGAGCATCGTCTTTTTTTGTTGAATCTTTCAAATCTAACACTTTCACTTCAAGTGTCTTATTTCCGAAAACAATTTTAACTAAATCACCAATCTTAACTGATGTTGATGATTTTGCTATTTGGCCGTTCACTTGAATCCGGCCTTTGTCTGCCACTTCTTTGGCAACCGTCCGTCGCTTAATGATTCGCGACACTTTTAAAAATTTATCTAAACGCACGTTTTGTTCCTCCTTATTTTGACAGCTTAACCCTGAAGACCTAAGAATTCGATCTATTTCGCAACAGCTTCTTACCCATAGGAATCATCAACCACTCACGCAAAGTAAAGAGCCTAATTTTGACTAACATCCACAGAAAGACCGTCCCACCAATGGCCACACCAACAACTGAAGCGATAAAGAACAACAGACGAGACTCACTGGCCATAAGCCATGACTCAACAAACCCACGATAAACAGCTAAACTTATTACCATCATACCTAAACAGGTCAGTAATTTCCAGATAAACCATGAGTTAATCCCTGATTTGCTCATTGAGGGTGAGTAATGAACCAATACTAGTAGACAACTCCCTAAACCGAGCAATGTTGCCAAGCTTGCTCCGACTGTTCCCAGATACCCGGTTAGCAGCGGACTAACTCCGACTTTCACCGTCCATCCTAGCACAAGCCCATATAAAGGCGGTCGATAGTGATTGCGGCTTTGAAAAAGGGTTTGGTAGGCCAGAACTACTGACATAAAAAACACCGTCCCCATAAACAGGCTAAGTGAGAGGGTTTCTTCACCGTCGCCGAAAAGACTGTTGCTAATGTACGGCAACAACATAATCAGCCCCACACTGGCTGCACTGGAAATCACCATAGTGATACGCAAAAATATGCCAACTGCTCGCTCATAAAAAACCACTTTCTTTTCCATGTGATACTTCGTCAATGTCGGTAAAAATGACGTGGTCAGTGCCACAGCGATAACCAACCCAACTTGGACAAGGGGTTGTCCCCGATCATAAACCCCTTTGGTAACCTTTGCTTCCATATTAGTTAACCCAGACAACACCAATTGATTTTTAATCACAAAAGAATCGACTAATTGAAACAAGACTAGTAAGGAACTATAACCACAGATTAAGCCACCTTCGACCAAAAAGCGGCGGGTGTACGGTCGAGACTTAGCCGTTTGTTTCAAACTGCCCAATCCATCTTTCCCAAACAGTTTAAGGGTAGGACGATACTGCCATAGGACGTACAAGGCCCCTAAGCCGCCAACCAGAGCACCAGCCATGGCAATCGTGCCCACCTGATAAATCGACCAATCCACTTTCGTGAATATCAAGGCTGCCACTAAAATGACGCCAACCCGTAAAACTTGCTCCCACAACTGAGAATAAGCCGTCGGCGCCATGATTAATTCCCCTTGATAATACCCTCGAAAACTCGTTAAAAATGGCGTTAACAAGAAGACGAAGGAGACCATTTTAATAAGAGGAGCTAGGTCACTGTCTCCCATCCACTTAGCCAACAAGTCGCCGCCAAAAAAAGTTACTGCGAACATGCTTGCTGACAACCAGAAGACTATAGGGAAAATTCGACGAACAACCTTTCGTTTCTCCACCTCATCTTCTTGTTCTGCCACTAATTTTGATAAAAAGACCGGCAGTCCTGATAAGGCCAAGGTCATGGCTATTCCATAAATCGGATAAACTTGCTGGTAGGCATAAAACCCCTCATCACCTACCATATTTTGAAAAGGCACACGATAGACGGCGCTTAAGATTTTAACCATAAAGGATGTGACCGTCAACAGTAACGCTCCACGCATCAGCCTTTGTTGGCCAGCTTTCGCCATTTTTTCACCTACTCATTATAAGAATGGCTTACGCCTCTTTTGAAAATTCTTTACTTGTATACTTTTCTTTTCTAAGAGCCGTCACAAATTGTGATAACTCCATTAACCAAACAGCCGCGCTCATCTCTTTAGGAATGGTCAATTGAATCCGCATTTGCTCACCATCTAACCCTAAATCGGCTTTCAACTTGGTCACTGCTAAGGTTTTAAACAACTGATCCACTTTATAAGCGTTAGTTCCTGCAACACTTAGTAAGATGCTGATTTTTTCTTTGTTTCGGCGAATGCTTTCTATTAAAGCAAAATCACCATTCATCTTAATTAAACCAATCGACAAGAGGTAACCCACTTCATCTGGATAAGGACCAAAGCGGTCAAATAAATCACTTTCCAGTTCCTCATACATTTCCATGGTTTCCAACTGACGGACCCGCTTATAAATTTCAATCTTCTGACGCTCATCGGTAATATACTCAGATGGAATATACGCATCGATTCCCACGTCAATCTCCATAGAGGTTTTGTAATCCTGTGTTGTGTCCCCTTGTTTACGAGCCACTGCCTCACTCAACATTTGGGTATACATATCAAATCCGACTGAATCGATAAAGCCATGTTGTTGGGCACCTAATAAATTCCCTGCCCCACGAATGGATAAATCACGCATGGCAATTTTAAAGCCGGAACCTAGCTCTGTAAAATCTTTAATCGCCTGAAGACGTTTCTCACTGACCTCATTTAGGATTTTTTGCGGTTCATACATGAAGTAGGCAAAAGCCACCCGATTACTACGACCGACCCGCCCCCGTAATTGATAAAGCTGAGACAAGCCCATGTGATCCGCATTTTCAACAAAGAGGGTGTTCACATTAGGAATATCCACCCCTGTTTCAATAATCGTCGTCGTTACCAAAACATCGTATTCTTTATTGATAAATTCAAACAGGACATTTTCCAATTGAATCTCCGTCATTTGCCCGTGAGCAAAAGCGATTCTAGCATCTGGCACAAGTTCCAACAGCTCATCGACTTTTTGTTCAATCGTATCCACTCGGTTATACAAGTAAAAGACTTGCCCTTCACGAGCCATTTCACGCTCAATCGCATCACGAACAGCTCCAGGATTTTTTTCCATCACATAAGTTTGAACCGGATAACGATTAGCCGGCGGTGTCTCAATCACCGATAGATCTCGGACACCTAACATTGACATATGCAAGGTTCGTGGAATCGGTGTGGCCGTTAAGGTTAGCACGTCCACTTGAGAACGAAGTTGTTTCAGACGCTCTTTATGTTTCACACCAAAACGTTGCTCTTCGTCAATAATTAACAAGCCTAAATCTTGAAACTCAATGTCTTTTGACAAGATTCGGTGAGTCCCAACGACGATGTCAATTTGGCCTTTGCGCAAGGCGTTGGTTGTTTCTGTTTGTTGCTTTTTCGTCCGGAAGCGGCTCATCAGACCGACCGTCACTGGAAAACCAGCAAATCGTTCCAGCATGGTTTCATAATGCTGTTGAGCTAAAATCGTCGTTGGCACTAAAAAGGCTACTTGCTTGCCATCCTGAATAGCCTTGAAAGCTGCCCGCAAGGCCACTTCTGTTTTACCATAACCCACGTCTCCCACAAGAAGGCGATCCATTGGTTTCGTTTTTTCCATATCCCGTTTAATTTCCTGAATACTGCGCAACTGATCCTCTGTTTCACTGTAAGGAAAGGCATCTTCAAATTCTTTTTGATAATCGTCATCTGGTGAAAAGGCATAACCTTTTTCTGCCTCACGTTCAGCGTACAACTGAATCAAATCATCTGCGATGTCTTCAATCTTAGCCGTTACCTTGTTACGGGTTTTGGTCCACTCAGCTCCACCTAATTTATTAATTTTCGGTGATTTTGATTCAGAAGCCACATATTTTTGAATTAGATTTAGCTGGGTGACAGGAATAAATAATTTATCGTTATTTTGGTAGACAATCGTCATATAATCTTGATGAACCCCATCCATTTGGAGGGTTTCCATGCCGACATATTTCCCAATCCCGTGATTAATATGAACCACGTAGTCCCCTGGTTTCAGTTCATTATAGCTCTTCAGCCGTTCTGCATTGGAAATATTTTGCTTCCGCGCACGCTTCTTCGCAACCGTCTGCAGCAGTTCTCGCTCGGTAATAATCACCAGTTTTTCTTCCGGCAGTTCGAAGCCTGATTGCAGTTGACCTACAGCAATTTGAACCTTACCATCTAACAACTTGTCAGTAGTCGTAATAACGGCTGAGATATCGTGATCAATAAACATCTCTTCGGCTTTTTTACTTTTCTCTTCATTAGAGACGAGCACAATCACCGTTTCATTCTTCTTCTGCCAACGCTCCATTTCCACCTTTAAAAGGGGCATCTGGCCAAAAAATTGTTGCATGGCTCGGAATTGAATCGTGTGAATTCCTTGAAATTTTAAATTCCCCATGCCCTTTTGGAATAAAGAGAAGTAACTAATGTGACAGGGCGTCTTTTTCATGACATTCCGCAAATCGGCTCCCAGTGACTGGTCAGGGAAGACACGTAGTTCCTGTAGCTTCATGGTCAACCATTCCGCTTCTTCCAGTAACATGTCTTTCTCGGCCTCTAACACCCGTGGATAGTCGTCGACACAAATTAAGTCATCCACTTCCAGATAGTCAAATAAAGTCGTTTTTTCGCCATATAAAAAATCTAAATAATAACGAGCATCATCCGTTGGATTACCAGACTGCCACTCACCAATCACGGTTTCAAAATAACTGCGCAACAATTCTTTATCCGTCTCTTCTTTGACCACTGCCACATGCTTCACCAGGGCATCCTGCAGACGCTCCGCTCCTGCTGATAAGTCATTTTCCGTTACAAAGACATCGGTTGCCGGACTGATGGTCACTTCCCCAATGGTTTCAATGGACCGTTGAGTGTCCGCTTCAAAATAGCGAATGGAATCGACTTGAACATCAAAAAAGTCAATTCGTACAGGGTAATCTGTTGTCAGTGGGTAAATATCTAAAATACTACCACGCAAACTAAATTCTCCTGGTTTGCCGACCATCCCTTGACGTTCGTAACCCATGAGAACCAATTGCTTCATTAGTTGATCAATGTCAACTTCCGCATCCTTGACCAGTTTTCGTTCAAATTGTTGCCAATCCTTAGGAGCCGGTAAGTACTTGCGAACACCTGCTAGAGGTACCACAATCACACCTGGTTGCCCGCTAGCCAAGAACGACAAGGTCGTGACCCGTTCAGCCAAGGCTTCCGGTGAAGAGAATGACATCTCAACAGAGGTCACTTCATCTACAGGAAAGAGATGCAATTGCTCATCTGGAATCACATTCCGTAGATCATCCATTAAATTACTTGCCTGATACAAGTTAGGCGTCACAATGACGACTCGCTTTTGCTTTTCCTGAAACAGACTAGCCATTACAAGCATCTTAGCCGAACCTGCTAGCCCAGTCACTAATTGCTGTTTAGCCGTTGCTGTTTGATCAAGCCACGAGCGGATTTTTTCCGAATTGATTATTTTTTCCATAATACTCATTGATAGTTATCCTACTTCCTATGTCTTCACATTAAATTGGTTCATTGCATCGACAAACGTGTGACCCTCAGCCCAGTACAGACTAGCATCAGCTGCTTTTTTTACTGAAACCAACATATCCTCGTGGGTCTCTTTGGGAAAAGTACCAAGGACATGAGAAATCACATCTTGTCCCGGACGAGGCCGATCAATCCCGATTCTAATTCGATTAAACTCTTTAGTTCCTAAGTGTTGAATAATACTCTTAATGCCATTATGACCACCAGCGCCGCCTTTTTGTCGCAGACGCAAACTACCGATTGGCAAATCCAAATCATCGTAAATGACTAATAAGTCAGCCATCTCAATATTATAATAATTCATTAAAGGCCCCACCGAGCGACCCGACTCATTCATAAAGGTAACAGGCTTGGCTAAAATAATCTTTTCTCCGCCAATAAAAAGCTCCGCAATATCCGCCTCGCATTGATGTTTATTAAAGGACGCCCCCTCTCGATGAACTAATTCATCGATCGTAATGAAGCCGACATTATGCTTGGTTGCCATATATTTTGATCCCGGATTACCTAAACCTACTATTAATTTCACCGATGATACCCCTCTCAGTTCCCTGATTAATTCTTATTTATGTTAGAAAAACCCTGAGATTTTACTCAGTAATACACAAAATAGCTGAGCGATGAGTTATTCCTCGCCCAGTTTTCTTTTAATTATAACACATCGAGGCAAATCTTCATAAACAATTTACTTGCTTTCTCATAAGAAAGTTTTTATATTAATAGAGTAACACTTGTTCATTCTTAATATTTCCTTAAAGCGACTTAAAAAATCCTAAAAACTGGGGTTTTTTGGAGAAATAGGTCGCAATTTCCAAGCGATATGTTACAATATGATTACAAAACAGAAGAAGGAGCTTTTTATGAAAGCAAAGAAATGGATTTTTATCTTACTCGGAGTACTCCTATTACTTATAATCGGTCTATATACATATCAAGTTAATTTCTTTAAACAACATTACCTTCCGCAATCGACAGCTAACGGAATTGACATTAGTCAAATGACCTACAAAGAAGCTGAAAAAGCCTTAACGGAACAAAGTGCCAAAGAAACCTTTGATATTCTTGACAATGGGCAAGTTTGGAAACAAATTCCCACAAGTGAACTAGGTATGGAATACAACTACTCACAAGATTTAGAAAAAATATTGAACAAGCAAAACAATTATCTGTGGTTTACAAGCTATTTCAGTCAACACAAACATGACTTAAAAGACACCTCTGTCAATGAGGAGAACCTTAAAGCCTTTTCCGATTCTCTTGTTAATGAAATCGGTGAATTAAACAAGGGCCGAACGGTTTCTGCCAATGCCACCATCAAGAAAAACGATCAAGGTTTTGAAATTGTTCCCGAAATTCAGGGGAATAATATCGAAGCAGATAAAGTCGTTGCACAGTTAAAAGAAAAACTAACAACTGGCAAAGAAAATCTAGAGTTAGAAGAATTTATTGCCAAGCCAGCTGTCACATCTGACAATCCTGATCTGAAAAAGAATTTAGCGGAAGTCAGCCGGATCACCGATCAACAAGTTACCTATATTATTAACGGTGAAAATGTGGCCGTACCAAAAGCTGATATTGCTGGTTGGATTGACTATGATCAAGCAAATAACAAAATCGCTTTGGACAAAGAAAAAATCAGAGCCTATGTGGCAAACATTGGCGCTCAGTACAATACCAGTACAAACCCAACTAAATTCAAGAGTACTGCTCGAGGAGAAGTTTCTGTCCCAGCTGGATCTTATAGCTGGACCATTCAAACAGACACCGAGACCGAGACCCTTTACGAGGAGCTCCTAAAAGGTGAAGGCGTCAATCGGTCACCCATTGCTCAAGGTAGTGCCTCAATCAGCGCCCCCCTTATCGGCAACACTTACGTGGAAGTTGATTTACAAAATCAGCACATGTACTACTACCGCGATGGTAAACTCTTTTTAGAAACTGACGTAGTAACAGGTAAACCCACCACTCCAACACCAGCTGCAACGAACTATGTTTGGAAAAAAGAACGTAATTCTACCTTGCGTGGTACTAATGACGACGGGTCTAAATACGCAGAACCCGTTGACTACTGGATGCCAATTGACTGGACAGGAGTTGGCCTTCATGACTCCCCTTGGCAACCTGCTTACGGTGGCTCATTGTGGCAAACAGTTGGCTCCCACGGCTGTGTTAACACACCACCTGATGTTGCTGCTAAACTTTATGAAGCCATTGAAGTCGGTACACCAGTATTGGTTTTTTAATCAATTAAACACCAAATAAGCTAACTTAACTCACTGGTTAAGTTAGCTTATTTTTCTTGATAAAGCAGTCCAGCAATTGCCAAAGCCTCTTTAATTTCAATAAAATGTGGCTGATCATGACAAACTAAGGTATGTAGATGAATGCCCCCCGTTAAATTAAGCAATAAGCGGGCATTATTCGCTGTTATCCGTTCAATAAATGCGGTCACATCTTCTGCCGTTCGAATATCTAAATTCCCCGTCAGCTCACCATAAATCGGGTGGTCGACTGAGACATCTGCTACTACGCCTCCAAGTCCGACAATCAAGGATAGTTCAGCTTCGGTTTCCGCTAGCTGGTGCTGACACACCACTTGACCTCGATAACTGCTTGGATCCATCTCCTCCAGTACATAACCTTTAGCCGTAGCACGCACACTCAGCCCCGCTGCTCGAATCAAGGCTACATCGCCTACAATAATCTGACGACTAACCCCAAATTCCTTAGCAAAAGCCGAGGCACTAAGGGGGGTGTCCGCTTGCTTTAACTGGGCTACAATCAACTCTCGTCTCTCTTCTCCTGTCATATTCTCACTTCCCATTAGTTTTAATTTGATAGTTTTTAGAAATCGTCAGCATTGCCCGGTACACTTCCACAATACTTTCTTCATACTCGGCTTCTTTGACATAATGACGAACCTTATCCAAAAGAACCACTTCTCGTTGTCCATCTAAAACAGCCAACTGATTCTCCGCTTTGATTCGCGCTACTTCTGTCACAACTGTCATTCGTTCTTCTAATAACGCGACAATCTGTTTATCCAGTTGATCAATCTTTTCCCGTTGTTGACTTAACATACTCCGCCTCTTTTCTATCGTTATAACTCTTCAAAAAAGCCTGTGGCATCTTCTGTTATCATCAGATAATCACCAGCTAGGGAAAGAGCTTCATTATTCACTACCACTACCTTACTGCCACCCTTGAACCGCAATAAATCACTAAATGGATAAACTTTAAAACTCGTTCCCACGATGACTAGGACATCTCCTGCTTCAACTGCTTGAATAGCAGACTCAATGATGGCACTGTCCAAGTTTTCTTCATATAATACCACATTCGGTCTGATGTGCCCGCCACACTTATAGTGGCAATCACTTGTTAAATAATCCTCTACTGTCACTGTTTGTCCACAAGCCATGCAATAACAGTCATAAAGACTTCCGTGAAAATTAATCACCTGACTACCCGCTTTATCGTGGAGTTGATCGATATTTTGGGTCACAATCTTGACTGCTCTATTCTGAGCCAACTCGGCCATCTTTTGATGAATCACATTAGGCTGCGCCTCGGGATGGTACAACTGCTTAACAAACTCATAAAACTTCTGGGGCTCTTCCATCAAACAACTGCGACTCAACAGATACTCAGGTTCTTCGATCCCCTCATATACACCACCCATTGAGCGGTAATCGGGAATACCTGAGGCCACAGAAACCCCTGCTCCGGTTAAAAAAGTCACCCGTTGACTCTCTCTAATTAATTGAATTGCCTCTTTTCGTTGACTCATTTTTATCACCTCTCTTTATTATAGCATTTCAACTACTAATTTTTTAGAGGGATGTTTAAAATTATACGGGCTTTACCCTGACTATGATCAAATGCCTCATAAGGCTCGCTCCTTGTGGTGCCAGATGAACGCCTCTTTGTGAGATTAGTCATCATAAAAGCCTAAGGACGGCTATAGCAACCATAATCATCCCAATGGCCAGATACTGTTTAATCGTTAATTTTTCTTTAAGAACAAGTCGTGACAAGATCACCGAGACGATACTGTCAGAAGAAATCATCGGTGCCACAACTATTGAGTTACTAGCGATTGCACCGACATAAAAGAACTGACCTATGGTTTCACAAAGGGCTGCCAAAGTCCGATATTTTTCCTTTTTCACAGGCATCTTGGCTTTTTTTACAAGAATTAAATAACTAAAGACCAAAATTCCAACTATTAAAAAAGTCAGCTCATAACTGATGAGCGCCTGATCCTCCGACATGATCTGCTTCGTTTCCAAATAATAACCATCTAAAAAGGTCCCTGTGCCGTCAATCACACAGTGACAGTATAAGATGGGGAAATTAATCGCAATCGCCCCAACTCGATATTTTTTATCCTCTTGGGCCAGTTTTCGGTCCATCTCTTGTTTTTCAAAATCGGACAGGAGGACAACCCCTAATTAAATAACGTTGATTGCTAAAAATTGACTCACTTCCATACGACCCGAATAAAGAAAGACATCAGCGCCGAAACAGAAAAATAGAGGATGATATTCAGCCAATCAAATTTAACGTTCTGGTACATCATCCTATATAAGACCGCGTGCCCCACCATGACCACTGTCTTTAACGCACTGTTAGCGTCTGTTGGGTCATTCCCCTTTTTATAAAATAAATCAGCCGTTCCCCAGGCTTAAACTGGATTAACGCTGGAATAAACCACATCACTAACACCTGCCTTTTCATTCAATGTCTTATTAAAAATAACTTAGAATCAGCTAAAGGTCAATATCCGTCAGTTTCAAGTTAAAAAAAACCATAGTTTGTGATAAAAAAAACAATTTTTCATCACTTTTCAATGACAAGACTTAGAGAAGATGCTAAAATAACAAGTGAGAAGAAAGAGGTGAAAAAAATGGTAGCATTTTTAATTTATTGGGCTAGTATTTTGGTAAGTATTGCGTGGATCGTCATCAGCACTGGTTTCTCTGTTTACTACTTGGCAAACAAAGAAAATGGAAATTTATGGGCATTTGCTTTATTAAATGTGTTGGCCGCAATTGTTTTAGCTATTGTTTTACTTGTTTATAAGACATGGGATTTCGATATTACGACATACAGTTCGTTAATGTACGCGCTAATCGCTGTAGAATTAGTATTAGCTGTTCTTAAAGCGATTCTAGGCCGTGAACCAAAACTGGAAACAGCAAAGTAAATCACTAATAGATTTGACAGATTCACAAATTTACGTTAAAATTTGTAAAAATTGAATAAGTGCCTCAAAATATGAGGTAGAGGTCGCGATGATTAGGAATGATAGTCGAGTATGAGGATACATTGAAACTATCAGGAGGGAAAGTCGCCGAAATATCCGTTAGCCTCACTAATGGGTGTTGGGACAACAGTTGATAGCTGTTGAACTGTCTTAGTTTGTAAGAACTAAGTTGCGCTATTCTTGTCTAAAGGCAGAATGAATAAGTCTATTATTGCGACCTCGTGAGAAATCATGGGGTCGTTTTTTTGTTTTGCTAGAAGCCATGTGGCAAAATCGGTGGATTCAGTGGGGCGATAAACTACTCATCGACTGGTTAAAGCGAGTGCTTTAGATGCGAATTAGCATTTATTCAATTAAAAGACAAAGCAAGATTGGACCCGTGCGGTCTAAGGAGGAAAACATGAAAGTCAGAAAAAGCGTTGTGGTATTAGTATCGTTGCTCTTCGGTTTGATTTGTAGTCAACCGGTACATGCAGAGGATACCTTTAGAGTTGGAATGGAGGCGGGCTACGCCCCTTTTAACTGGACTCAAACAGATGATAAAAATGGTGGCGTACCTATTGAAGGTTCCAAGGAATTTGCAGGTGGCTATGATGTGGAGATTGCCAAAATCATTGCCAATGAGCTTGGTAAAAAACTGGTGATCGTTAAAACCGAATGGGATGGTTTGGCTCCTGCTTTAACCTCTGGTAAAATCGACGCCGTGATTGCAGGTATGTCACCTACGGAAGAGCGTAAAAAACAAATTGATTTTACTGATGTTTATTATCAGTCTCATTTAGTTATTTTAGTTAAAAATGGCAGCTCCTTTCAAGACGCTAAAAGCTTAGCAGATTTTGAAGATGCCAAAATCACGGCTCAGTTAAACACCTTTCACTATTCCGTGATCGATCAGATTCCCGGTGTCAGCAAACAAACCGCCATGGATAATTTCCCGGCTATGCGTGTGGCCCTTGAATCAGAAAAAATTGATGGTTATGTGACAGAAAAGCCAGAAGCATTAACAGCTCAAAAAGCCAATCCTAATTTTAAAATGGTCGAATTCACTCAGGAAAATGGTTTTCAAACGGCGCCAGAAGATACAGCTATCGCCATTGGCTTACAAAAAGGCAGCCCGTTACTGCCAGAAATCAATACTATCTTGGCCGGTATTTCAGTTGAAAAACAAGACCAAATTATGGAAAGTGTGATCGCCAAGCAAGCTGATAATGAAACCAATGAAATCTGGATTATCAAAATTATTAAAGAAAATGGCATGATGTTCTTACGTGGTGCTGGTATGACCCTGTTTATCTCTCTTATCGGAACGGTGATTGGCACTGCCATTGGCATGGCAATTGGGATTTTCCGTACGATTCCAGTTCCCGATAATAAAGCCAAAAAATTCGGTCTCGGCTTCTTAAATAAATTTTTCTCTGTCTATATCGAAATTTTCCGTGGAACTCCGATGATTGTTCAGGCAATGGTCATCTATTATGGCAGTTCTCAAGCTTTTGGTTTGGATTTAAATCCTACCTTTGCCGCCCTCTTCATTGTCTCGATTAACACGGGGGCCTACATGACGGAAATCGTCCGTGGTGGCATTTACTCTGTGGATAAAGGGCAGTTTGAAGCTGCTCAAGCAATTGGCATGACTCATTTCCAAACCATGAAAAATGTTGTGGTTCCTCAAGTTATTCGCAATATTTTACCTGCAACGGGAAATGAATTTGTGATTAACATCAAAGATACATCAGTGTTGAATGTTATCGCCGTCAGTGAGTTGTATTTCCAAGGGAAATCAGTGGCTGGCAGTAATTATCGCTTCTTCGATACATTTTTTGTTGTTTGTGTGATTTACTTTGTTATGACTTTCACCGTAACACAAATCTTGCGCTACTTAGAGCGTCGCCTTGACGGTCCTGATGATTATGCACCTTATGCCAATCAAATGCAGGTCAAGACTATCAAATCAGATGAACGTACTAGAGGAGGGATTTAGCCATGACAAAAATGATTGATATTCAACACTTAAACAAATGGTACGGTCAGAACGAAGTCTTGAAAGACGTTAGTTTATCTGTGGATAAAGGCGAAGTCGTTACCATTATTGGATCTTCCGGTTCAGGTAAATCGACACTCTTGCGTTGTATCAACTTATTGGAACAACCAACCAAAGGAAAGATTATTTTTAATGGACAGGATATCTTAGCAAGTAACTACAACTTGCCTGAATACCGAACCCACTTGGGCATGGTCTTTCAGCAGTTCAATCTCTTCGATAACCATGACGTCCTAAGTAACTGTGTCGTCGGTCAAGTCAAAGTACTGAAACGTTCCCCCGCAGAAGCAGAAAAAATCGCTGTGGAAAACTTGCAAAAAGTCGGCATGGGTGATTTTTGTCACGCCAAGCCTAAACAATTATCTGGTGGTCAAAAACAACGGGTTGCCATTGCTAGAGCACTTTCCATGAATCCTGACTGTCTACTTTTCGATGAGCCTACATCAGCTCTTGATCCTGAGATGGTCGGAGAAGTTCTAAAAATCATGCGGGAGTTGGCTGAAACAGGACTAACAATGGTAGTCGTTACCCATGAAATGGGCTTCGCTCGAGATGTTTCTGACCGAGTCATTTTTATGGATAAAGGGGTGATTGCTGAATCCGGAAAACCCGAACATATTTTCAATCACCCTACAGAGGAACGAACAAAACAATTCCTTGAGCGGGTTTTAGCAGAAAACTAGGTGTTTTCCCCAAATAAAAAAACTGTGAATAACTTTCACACAAAGTTATCCACAGTTTTTTAACGACTTCTACTGATATTTTAACCCTTTTACACATACTCAACTGAGTTATCCACAGAAAAAGTGGATAACTTTTCCTTTTCTGTGGACAACTCACTCTTTTTCCCCAATTTTGTTAATAAGCAGAATAGTTGTTCCCAACTAATAAAAGAGCTTTAATTAGAAGTACGTTGACAATTAAGGAGGTTTCCCATGGAATTAAAACGATTTGTGCAATTATTTCTCGTCTATGCTCTCTCTCTATTTATCCCGCTTTTACTGATTAGCTGGTTAAATATTACCAATTTTTTCTCAATGCTAATTGTATTAATAATTGTTGGCTATATTGTCATGACAATTCCTTTAACAGTTATGACTGTTAAGAAAAAGAAATAAGGTGCAAAAAACCCACAAGATGCTTAATTCGCATGTTGTGGGTTTTAATTTACATTTATTCGGCGTCTTTTTCACCAATAACTTCTGGTTGAACTGGCGCACTTGTTTCATCTGTTTCAGGCTCTTCATGGACTTGAGCTTCCTCAACAACTGCCACTTGCTCTTCAGCATCTGTGATAATTGTGTAGTCCGGATTAAGTGGAATATCTGCAATCGTAATTGCATCCCCAATATCCATGCCTTCAACATCAATTTCAATTCGATCTGGTAATTTATCTGGCGTTGCAGATACAATAACTGTGTATAGGTTCTGTCCAATAACCCCACCAGCTTTAACCCCTTTAGGAGTACCAACTAATGTTAACTCTGCTTCGACTTCTGTTTCTTCGTTCATGTCTACTGCTAAGAATTCAACGTGTACCCAATCGCGGTTAAATGTATCTAATTGTTGATCATACAACAATGTTGGCACTTTTTTGCCACCTATTTCCAATGTGTAAACAGCGTTTTGACCATTCTCTTTCAAAATACGAGTTAACTCTTTGCCATCTACTGAGATAGCTGTGTTTTCGACTTTATTGCCATAAACTACCCCTGGAACCTGTCCTTCTGCACGTAATTTCTTACGTAATGATCTTGGTCTAATTGCTCTTTCTGCTACTTTCAATACTACTGCCATAAATATTCTTCCTCCTTAAGATATTATCCAAAAATAAGCTCGTTTTAGGTCTAGAATAGGAGATAAATCCTCAATCAATTTTCACTTAATCCCACACTAGCTCTAAACATTAAATCTTTTTTTGCCACTTCTTGAGAAACGAACTCCACTTATAATTATAGACAATCCCTCTTAATTATAAAGAATACTTCTGACCGGACTAGTCTGTCGTCATTCACTAATAAAGATACTACTGAGATTGCTTAAACAACTAACTCTATTGATATAAAGTAGTCGTCTGCTCATCGCAAGCTTTTTTCTGGCACTTAGCAATACCATCTAAATCCTTGCACTATAATATAAGCTTATGTCTTAACCATACTAGGAATAACTGATTAAGTCAAATATAGCGTGATTTTTTCAATAGAAACCGTTATTTTATTGATAATTTAAACTTTTATTTACTTTATTCATCTTTTCTTCACAAAAAACACGCTATTTCATCACGATTAATTTCGTGATTCTTACAGCGTGTCCGTTTATTCGATTATGCATATTTACTTCGACTACCACCAATTAGTTTTGGTCGTGATCCCAGAGCTGTTACATGTGCTTTACCAAGTAGCCTTTGTTTCGGTCGTATGGGAATTGCCACATGCTTGATGTGCATGCCAATGGCCGTATCTCCTACATCGATTCCTACATTTGCCACAATGAACTCAACTGCCACCGGATCTTCAAAACGCTCAAAAGCAGCCACTGAACATGACCCACCAGCATCAAGCGTTGGCAGGACTGACACAATTTCCAGTCCCTTTTCTAGTGCGAGTTCTCGTTCCACCACCAAAGCGCGATTTAAATGTTCACAACCTTGGACCGCCAAATAAATACCACGTTTCTGCAGAACATCTACCAAAGCGTCCACGATTACAACCCCAACTTCTTGACTGGAGTTTTGGCCAATGATCCCACCTATCACTTCACTACTACTACACCCCAGAATAAAAACATCCCCAACCTGACTATCCGCCTGGGTGATGACATCGATTGCCAAGGCTTCCGTCTCAGCTCTTAATGCCGATAAATCAATACTCATTTTGCCCACCTCCTTCTATCGTCTTTCACCACAATCAGTCTTTTTCAAATGTCTAAGGCAATAACCATTTCAGCACCACTTGGATTTGCTCATCCCAATGGACCCAGCTATGATCCCCTTCTGTAAAACTAGCGGTTACCTCTAGACCTAACTCTTCGAGATGCTTTAACGCGCGTTGATTTTGCTCATAAAGAAAATCCTGTTCGCCACACCACATAAATAAGCGTGGGACTGACCGGTTACGTTTGATCAATTCACTGCTGAGATGGAGTAAATCATTATCCGACCCTTTCACCCCTTCCAGAGAACCAAAAACACCTGACCAAAAGGGGGTTTCTTCTCCCATTTCACCGGGAACAAAGGCCGTCGCAATATCAAGTGCTCCTGAAAGTGAGGCCGCCGCCCCAAAGGTTTCTGATTTCCCCAAACCTAATTTAAATGCTCCATAACCACCCATGGAAAGACCGGCCACAAAGGTTTCTTCTCTTTTATTAGACATTCTCGGGAAAAATTCACGACAAATTTTCGGCAACTCTTCTGAAATATGCTGCCAGTATTTTAAACCATAGGCTGTATCTGTATACCAGCCCAAATGAGTGGTCGGCATCACCACTGCAATTCCCAATTCACTGACATAACGTTCAATAGCCGTGCGACGCATCCAAATACTGTGGTCATCACTCATCCCATGAAGTAAATATAGCGTGGGATACGACTCATAATCTGACGCCCCAACCATGCCAATTTGAGAACTTGTTTGTTGCGGTATAATCACATTCATTGTCATCGTCAATCCTAATACATTTGAAAAATAACTCACTTCCATTAACGCCATTTAACTGACCCCCATCTCTTATTTCTTCGGACGCAACTCTTTCAATGCGGCCCGCAGTTCTTCCATATTAGCCACATCGGTCATTTTCAATTGACTAAAGCCACCTAACACCCGGCGATGATTCAACTTAATTTTGGGCAATTTTACTAGCTCACTATTCTTCTCATGTAACTTAGCCCACAGCTCTGAACGACTGACTTCCAATTTTTCTTTCTTTTCTTCAAACTCCGTTGCTACCCGTGCTTTTAATTCAGCCTTACTGGATTCCACTGCTGATGACCAGGCGGCCATCGCCTTGCGAAATGCCAGCATACTTGTCACTGTATAAACCAAATCAACTGCCATTACAACTAGCAGAATAATCGGCAATGCATTGCCAAATGTTCGCTCTAGCAACTGGGCCAGCATTAAAACCTGAGGATTGATCACTTTCACAATCAAGACACACGCTACACCCCAGAACAAAGAGACTGGCACCGCAACCCGCCCATTGATATTTAAGGGAACATCGTGATAATCCCACCACGTAGCATGAAACAACTTTTCCAACACATAGCTTGTCAAGTATTCTAAAACCGTCACCAAGACTGCTGAAAAGAAATAAAGAACCACTAAATTATTTTGATAAGGTTCCACAAAATACAAGACACTGACCACGCCAAAGCCGTATATCGGGCAGTATGGCCCCACTAGAAAGCCCCGGTAAACAAATTTCTTCGCCTTAAGCGAACAATAAACCGTCTCCCATAACCAACCAATCACTGAATAAATAAAAAATAATAATACCACACGATTAACAATCGACACATTCTCACTCCTCTTCCTTATGGGCCCGACCTTCACTTCATTTAGTTATCCTATATTTCTGAGCGGTAAACCTTTGAAAATAAAGACATTTCTTAATGGGTTACTAGGTTGTCCCTTGTTTCTACACTTTAAACGACTCGACTAACAGACGCAAAAGTTAAGATCCCTGAGTCATTTTCTTCCATTGTACCAAAACAAATTGCCCCTGTCGTGAATAATTACGCAAGCATATCGTCTAATGTATAAACCTAGCGCTATATAAAGACTAAATTTTAGAGGTTATGGCCTTAATTTTAAGTCAATACACCTAGTCCATCTCCCCATATGTTGCGTTATTTAATCTCTTAAATGCTGTCTATACTAAAAAAACTCTCGATCCACTAGTTCCCCCCCTACACACATACCTTTCCAACCTCCTTCAATGTGAAATTAGACTGAGTAGTGTATAATGTTTTTAAAGAACTTTCATGGCTATTATCATTAAGTTACGAACAGTTTTAAACGAAAAGTTGGTAGGTGATTTTTAAGGATCACCAATTGTTGGGAGGATTTTAATGGTTTCACTACTTAAGTACACTAAGAAATACCGCAAGGAAGTTATCCTTGGGCCGATCTTCAAATTTTTAGAAGCGGTTTTTGAGTTACTATTGCCCATGTATATGGCCCGTCTAATTGATAATGGGATTGCCAAAAACGATCCTGATTACGTCATTAAGACGGCGGTGACAATGATTATCATGTCCGTCGTCGGCTTAATCTGCGTCATGATTTGTCAATATTACGCCTCGATTGCCTCACAAGGATTTGGCACCGAACTACGGAATCAATTGATGAAAAAAATCAATGGACTGTCCCATAAAGAACTGAATGATTTCGGGACTGCGACGTTGATTACACGAATGACCAGCGACATTAATCAACTTCAGCTGGCATTAGCGATGTTAATTAGGCTTGTGATTCGAGCACCGTTTTTGAGTATCGGCTCTGTCGTCATGGCTTTTTATATCAATCCTAAAATGGCCTTGATCTTTGTTTTCTCTTTGCCTGTTTTTTGTTTGATTCTCTTTTTTATGATGAAAAAAACAGTACCTCTTTATAAAAAAGTCCAAGAAAAGCTTGATCATCTTAATCAGGTTGTTCAAGAAAATTTAAGTGGCGTTCGAGTGATTCGGGCTTTTGCACAAAAAGATAAAGAACGGCATAAAATGGCGGATACAAGCGATGATTTGGCCAAAGCTTATACGCGAGTGGCAAATATCTCCGCTTTACTTAATCCTGCCACCACCTTTATTATGAACGTCTCAATTGTTGCCTTACTGTATTTTGGTGGCATTAATGTCAATACTGGCGCCATGGGTCAAGGAGAAGTTCTGGCCCTGATTAATTACTTGATTCAAATGCTGTTGGCCCTCATTGTTGTTTCCAACCTAGTAGTGATTTTCACTCGGGCCTCTGCCTCTGCCGGCCGTGTTAATGAGGTTTTTCATACGGATGTCAGCATTCACGATCAAGGGCAATTGGCATTGGTTCCTGACTCCCTTAATCAACTGAACTTTCAAGATGTTAGCTTCCGCTACAGCGACAAAAGTGGGTTGGCCCTTGAAAATGTCAGCTTTTCTTTGGAAAAAGGTGAGATGCTGGGGATTATCGGACCAACTGGTAGTGGGAAAAGCACTTTGACCCAACTGATTCCACGTTTTTACGATGCCAGCGCAGGCAGTGTCAACGTTTTGGGTCACGATGTTAAAGACTACGGGCTAGATGATCTGCGCAATAAAATTGGTGTGGTTCCCCAGACTAGCGTTCTCTTTACTGGCACGATTCGAGAAAATTTACAGTGGGGGAAACCTGATGCCACTGATGAAGACTGTTGGCAAGCCTTACGAACCTCACAGTCCTATGAGTTTGTTAAAGACTTAAAGGAACAATTGGATACCCCTGTTATGGAAAGTGGTAAAAACTTTTCTGGCGGACAACGGCAACGGTTAACAATTGCCCGAGCACTCATTAAAAAGCCTGCCTTTTTAATTTTAGATGATTCCTTAAGTGCCTTAGATTATCAGACAGATTTGGAATTGCGCCAAGCCCTTCAGCGAGATTTAGCTGATACCAGTTTAATTATTGTGTCCCAGCGAGTCAGCTCTGTTCAACACGCGGCTAAAATCTTAGTGTTGGAAGACGGCAATCAAGTCGGCCTTGGTACTCACAATCACTTAATGACACACTCTGAGGTTTACCAGGAAATTGTCGCGTCACAGCAAGAAAAGGAGGAGACCTAAATGCGAAATAAACACATAAACTCATCCCCTTTTAAACGCTTCTTACCTTACTTAGGCGTGTATAAACTAGAAATTGTCGGTGCTCTTCTATTAGGGATTAGTGGCGGAACCGCCACTGTCGTCATGACTTACTTTACGGGAAAAGGGATCGACACCATGCTCGGCAAAGGACGAGTTGATTTTACTGCTCTGACGCGAATATTGCTTTTGTTAGCCGGGATTTTAGTCATTGCCACAGTCTCACAATGGCTGGTCCAGTTATTAGGCAATCGCATGTCTTATAAAGCCGTTGCTGAACTGCGGAAAGACACCTTTAATCACTTAAATACATTACCGATTAATTATTATGACCAAACGGCTCACGGGAATATCATCAGCCGGTTTACCAATGATTTGGACTTTGTTTCGGAAGCCTGTGTGGCTATTTTCAACACACTCTTTTCCGGTATGACGATTGTCGTCATCTCTTTGTTGTCGATGTTGTTTCTCAGCCCTATTTTGACCGTCGTGGTTTTAGTTGCAACGCCGTTAATTTTCTTGGTTACCTGGGTCGTTGCTCACACCAGTCAAAAGCGTTTCTCCGAACAGCAACGGATTGTCGGTGAGATTTCTGGATTCGTTAATGAAGTAATTGGCAATCAAAAAATAGTCAAAGCCTTTCAACATGAACAACCATCTCAAGAGACCTTTGAAGTCTTGAATGATCGCCTGTTAATTGTGGGTCAAAAAGCCCAATTTGCCTCTTCCTTGACCAACCCTCTAAGCCGTTTCATTGACCACTTGGCGTATGTCTTTATTGGCTTGGTTGGTGGCTTGATTGCCTTAAAAGGAACGGGAAATCTCAGCGTGGGAATGATTTCCAGCTTTACGATTTATTCCAGTCAATTTTCAAAACCATTTATCGAACTATCAGGGATTACCACTCAAATTCAAACAGCCTTGGCAGGTTTAGAACGAACTTTTAACATCATTGACGAGACCCCTGAAGCGGCCGATCAGCCTGACGCCATTGTCTTGAATCAAGCTGAAGGAGCTATCAGTTTTAAAAATGTAGCCTTCTCTTATGTCCCAGATAAACCCCTGATTCATGGACTCAATCTGGATGTCAAACCAGGGGAAACCGTGGCCATTGTCGGAAAAACTGGTGCTGGGAAATCAACCTTGGTTAACTTACTAATGCGTTTCTACGACATCAATGAAGGATCTATCGAAATTGATGGTCACTCTATCACGGCTTACACTCGTGATTCGTTGCGTCAAGCCTTTGGGATGGTCTTACAAGACACTTGGCTCTTTGATGGGTCCATTCGTGATAACCTGACCTTTGGACGACCTGACGCCAAAGAGGGTGAGATCATCGCCGCCACGAAGTCAGCTAATATTCATTCCTTCATCAAAAAGTTACCCCAAGGCTATGACACAGTCATTGGCAGTGCTGGAATTAAAATTTCAGAAGGACAACGCCAGCTGTTGACCATTGCTCGAACGATGATTTCCGAACCGCCGATGTTGATTCTCGACGAAGCCACTAGCTCCGTTGATACGTTGACAGAACAGACTATTCAAGCGGCCTTCTTAAAAATGATGACCGGTAAAACCAGTTTCGTTATTGCTCACCGTTTATCAACTATTCGCGAGGCCGATACGATTCTCGTTATGGATAATGGCCAAATTGTCGAAATTGGCAGTCATGATGACTTGCTGAAAAAAGACGATGGCTTCTATCGCAAACTCCATGATTCACAATTTTCTGAGTAGCAAAAAGACCTTTCCCCCAAAATAAGGGGAAAGGTCTTTTTGCGATTATTTTTCTTGATTAACTGTTGAAATTTTTTCATCAGCCAAGTACAACTGTGGGAACTTACTGGCAATTCCCGCTGCGACAACGGCTGTTACCACAGCCGTTGCTAAACCGCTGGCACCATTCATCACTAATGAGAAAACAAACGGACTCATCCCACCAAAAGCATAGGCACCCCAGAATACTACCCCAGCAACAAAGTGCCAGAAATAGCGAGCAAAACTGCCAACAAAGGTTGCTGCCACAATATAGCCCATCAAATTAGTTTGGTTGCCCTCTTTTACCGATTGAGCGATCTTGCCATGATAAAGACCGGCAAACCCAGCAAATGTAAAAGCCAATAAATACTCAATTAACACCTGAATCACACTTAAGAAATAAACTTGCCCTGTCAAAAAATGGAGTAACCCCCAAATCAGACCTGCGTATATCCCTGGTAACGTGCCACGACGCATGGCGTAAATCGTCAAGGGTACCATCCCTAGAGAGACTGAAAAACTAGTACCAATCCCCGTGGGAATCAGCGATAAGACAATTGCCAATGCTGCGACAACCGCTCCTTCAATCCAAACTAATAACCGTTTTGACGTCAAAAAAACTCCTCCTTTTTTTGTATAGAACAAAAGCCATACATCAAAGGAGGAGCAGAATAGTTAGATTCCACTCCATCACAATCCCTACGTAAGTATCAACTCAATCAGGTTCGAAGGGTCCAAGCTTGCGCTTAATCTCAGCCTTTTCAGGCACCCCTTTGTGATGGTAAGTTCTATTTAGTTGTGTAATCTTCTGATTACTTTCACAGCATAACAAGGTTTACCTGTTATGTCAACGGATTTGAATTGTTGAAATTAGTTTAATGCTTATGGCTATTTGTCTGATTTTTTATCGATCTTCATCGTCAATCATATATCATGATTCCTTACAAAAACACGCTAACCCTGTATTAATTATTAACCAAATCATACTGTTTTTTTGTAGAACGGTACAACTTTTCTAATTCTGTTTTATTTTCCACTAAAAATTTTTTTACTTTTACTAATTCTTCTGGACGGGCAAGCTCGTCCAGAAGGTCGGTAGTATTCTCATGATTAATGTATTTCATATTTGAATCGACATAAATAATGCCACCCGTCCGTTTCTCCCCAATCTCCACTAACATGGAAATATCATTATCGTTATCCACAGTCATATTCAACCCATATCCATTTTTATCCTTGGGGTTTGTAAGCCATGACATCACCCAAATTGGCTCCTTTTTTAAATAACTATTTCTGAATAAAAACCTAGTATTCATTTTACTAGCTGTATACTTTATTCCTTCTTTCTCCAGATAATAGAATTTTTTATCTGAGTCCCAATTATCCTCTACGTATTGATAATTCATTGTGTTACTCATTAGCCACACAATGTTAACCATTAAAAATAACGCGATTACTGCAACTGCTCCTAGAAAAATTCGCTGATAAACCCTCTTTTGTTTGACATCCTTGCTGACTTTTTCCACCATACTAATGTCCTCCTTTAATAATGTATCGAGGGACAAATCATACAGATTACTTAAATCAACTAACAAATCTAAACTAGGATAGGTTCTGCCTACTTCCCAACTTGAGATAGTTGCTCTTGTAACGTGCAAAACTTCTGACACGTCTTGTTGGGTAAGCCCTTTTTGATTCCGCGCTAATTTAAGTTGTTCTGCTATATTCATTTTTTCGCCTCCTCTGACATTAGTATGGCCTTGTGTGTATTTTTTTTACAGCTTCAAAATGTTGCTTTAACCTTAAAATGGATATGAAACAATTTGTTGCCTCATTGATTTAGCAGTATTTACTTAAGAACAAGTGATTTTTCTACTCCATTTTATACATTGGGCTATCTTCCCCATCATCTTTTTAAATGGTTACATCACAATTCAATCGCATGAGCAATGCCAATAATACTAGACTTAGGAACACAGCCAATAATCCTGCTGTCGGTTGAATCATTACGATTATCACCTAAAACAAAATAGTGATCTTCTGGTACCGTCACATGGTACTCTTCAGCTGACGCTTCTAAAATATAATCCTCAGTCAGTTTCTGGCCATTAACACTCATATCACCTTTATGATACTCAATTACATCCCCCGGTAAACCTATGACACGTTTAATGTATACCTTACCTTCATCTGGCGCATGGAATGTCACAATATCCAATCGCTTGATTTTTTCCATTTTTAACTGGTACATATACTGCTCATCACTTAAGGTTGGAGCCATCGAACTCCCTGAGACTTTCACAGGTGATATCACAAATAAATTAATTAAGACAACAACTATTATGATTGCCAATGTTGCACCGTATTCTTTTATTATTTTTTTCACTAGGCTTTCCTCCTGACATAATAACTAATTTTATCACATTTACCCTCCAATAAACAAACGGTTTCATTTTCCTATGGTACAATAAGGATAGCTAAAACAAGAGGAGTGATTAGAATGTCTACGCAATTAAAAGACCAAAGACACGAACTAGTCGAGGGAGGGTTTGAGGTCTAAAATAAAAAATATCGACTAAATAACACTGAGGCTGCTGAAAAAGTTAAATAATCAAGGTTGTATAAAACGATTTTTGTTTTA
>NZ_CAUQJB010000043.1:0-31683 GCF_963518325.1 uncultured Vagococcus sp.
TAAAACAAAAATCGTTTTATACAACCTTGATTATTTAACTTTTTCAGCAGCCTCGTGTAAAGCAGTGAGTTTTTTTGTAACCTTGTTTGTTGAAGCGTATAATCAAGAGATGTAGAAAGGGTGAGGTAGATGATTTATTTGAAAAGAGTCTATGAAGAGGCGCCTTGGAAACAGATGGCTATCGAGTATTAATCGACCGATTATGGCCTCGTGGGATGAAAAAAGAAAGAGTCGCTATCGACTGTTGGGCGAAGGAGTTGACCCCTAGCAATGAATTACGAAAATGGTATCATCAATTTAAGGACCAGCAAGAGTTTAGTCGACGCTATCTTCAAGAGTTAGACGAGCGCCCAGAAACTCAAGACTTACTGCAAGAACTAGCAAACCGAAGTCAGACGGACACGATTACCTTAGTATACGCCGCAAAGGACCAAGTCACTAATCATGGGGTGATACTGCTTCAATTAATTGAGTCGCAGTTTAATGGGAAGATTGATCTTGTGGCAAACCGATTAGAGAGACAACAATCGGCTGGTAAAAAGGAATAAGTTAAATTTATCTAAAAGTCTCTAGACTTAAGAGACAAAAAGGCGGATTTACCCTAGACTAATGATTAGAGAAAGAATAGGTGAGACCGATGATTAGAGAGATGGTAACCAACGATATCCAGGAGTTTCCTTTATTATTCGCCAAACAGGGCTGGCAGAAATCAGCTGATATTTTTCAGAGGTACTACCATGAGCAAGAAAACAATCAGCGTAAGATCTTGGTCGCATTGGATAATCACAGTTTGATTGGTTATGTGACCCTTGTGCCAATTGCGACAGCGGGACCCTTTAAAGGGAGATACCCTGAAATCAAAGATTTTAATATTTTGGAAAAGTATCAGGGGCTAGGATATGGTAGAGCGTTGTTAGCGGCTGCCGAAACTCAAATTGCCAAAATCAGTGACGTGGCTACTATTGGCGTTGGTCTTCATAGTGGCTATGGCACTGCTCAAAGGCTGTATGTTCGTTCAGGTTATGTTCCTGATGGTAGCGGAGTCTGGTATCGAGATCATGTATTAGGACAGAATCAAGAATGTTTTAATGATGATGATTTGGTTCTATATTTAAGCAAGGCTTTAAGAGAAAACACAGATAGATCCTATTTCAAACCTAGAGGAGTGAATATGTGAAACAGCTAATTGATTATACGAGGGAACCTCTTATAGGGGACTTGAAACAAGATGTGATTGAGTTACTTGATGCTTATAACCAGTCAGCCGTTGCTCAGCATTCAATTCGTGTGGCGGAAGAAGCCAAAGGGTTGTGTCTCCAATATGGCTTACCTGGTGAATGGGGCTACACAGCTGGACTGCTTCACGATGTGAGTGTCATCGTTCCAAATGAAGAGCGGGTCAGCTTGTGTCAGTCACTAGGAATGGAGCTATTCGAGGAGGAAAGAAAGTTGCCGATGATTTTGCATCAACGCTTATCAAAGGAGATGGCTGAGACTTGTTTTAATATCGACAATCGGGAGATTGTTGAGGCGATTGAATGCCACACAACGTTGCGAGTGGAACCTTCTAGATTGGATTTGATTTTGTTTATTGCTGATAAAATTCAGTGGGATCAAGCTGATAAGGCCCCTTATTTAGATGGACTATTGCTGGCTTTGAATGTGTCTCTGGAAAAGGCCGCTCTGTACTATATTGAGTGGATGTTTGCTCAAGGGATGCCTGTAAAACATCCGTGGGTTCTTGAGGCAAAAGCTTGGCTAAACCAATAAAATTGTCTGAAACAGCCGCTTTTGCGACTGTTTTTTCTATTTTCTGCTTGAATAAGATGATTTTTTTGTGGTTTTAAAGTATACTTACATAGGAAGAAAATGAAAGTGAAGGTTTGCGAAATGGCTCAGTTATTTTTTAAATACGGCGCAATGAACAGTGGTAAAACCATTGAGATTTTAAAAGTTGCCCATAACTATGAAGAACAAAACAAGCGTGTAGTCTTAATGACGAGTGGCGTTGATACTCGAGATGGTATTGGTAAAGTCTCAAGTCGGATTGGCTTATCTCGAGAAGCGACACCGATTTTTAGTGAAACAGATGTCTATCAGTTTATTGAAGGCCTTGATTTTAAACCATACTGTGTGCTCATTGATGAATCGCAATTTTTAGAAAAGCATCATGTGGTGCAATTTGCAAGAATTGTGGATGAATTGGATATTCCAGTCATGGCTTTTGGTCTTAAAAATGATTTTCGAAATGAATTATTCGAAGGCTCAAAATACCTCTTGTTATATGCTGATAAATTAGAAGAGTTAAAAACCATCTGCTGGTTCTGTCATCGCAAAGCCATCATGAACTTGCGTTTATTAGACGGCAAGCCTGTTTATACGGGCGACCAAATCCAAATTGGTGGCAATGAATCCTATTACCCTGTTTGTCGAAAACATTACGTGGATCCGCACTTGTAGCGAAGCTTTAAATCCACTTTTAGTTAGACGCTTAAATGACATACATATACAGGTTTCGAGCTCACCGAGTCGCTGAAGTTAGGCTAATAATCATTTTTGAGGAAAATCTTAAAAACCAGCATCAGCCATCGAAGTGAAGCTTAAAGCTCAAAGGAAAAGGAGATTAATTATGTACGATCAACTACAATCAATTGAAAATCGTTACGAAGAGTTAGGTGAACTGTTAAGTGACCCGACTGTCGTCTCTGATACGAAACGTTTTATGGAATTATCGAAGGAAGAGGCCAGCACACGCGAGATGGTGGCTGTTTACCGTCGCTATAAAGAAGTGGTCGCTGGGATTGCTGAAACGGAGGAATTACTTGGTGAGAAACTGGATGCTGATATGCAGGAAATGGCCAAAGAAGAGTTATCTGATTTAAAGAAAGAAAAAGATGAAATTGAAGAGCACATTAAAGTCTTGTTGATCCCTAAAGATCCCAATGATGATAAAAACATCATCATGGAGATCCGTGGCGCTGCTGGTGGCGATGAAGCGGCTTTGTTTGCTGGGGATTTATTTGAAATGTATCAAAGTTACGCCTCGTCTCAAGGGTGGAAATTTGAAGTACTAGAAGCTAATATTACTGGGATTGGTGGCTATAAAGAAGTCATTGCCATGATTACCGGTGAAAATGTCTTCTCCAAATTGAAATATGAAAGTGGTGCTCATCGAGTTCAGCGAGTTCCTTCAACAGAATCCCAAGGTCGGGTGCATACGTCAACCGCGACTGTGGTTGTTTTACCGGAAGCAGAAGAGGTTGAACTAGAGTTAGCGGATAAAGATATCCGAGTGGATATTTATCATGCGAGTGGCGCCGGGGGGCAGCATGTCAATAAAACAGCCTCAGCCGTTCGTTTGACCCATTTACCAACGGGTATTGCGGTGGCGATGCAAGATCAACGCTCACAGCTACAAAACCGTGAAAAAGCGATGCAAATCTTGCGCGCACGTGTCTTTGATCAAATGCGTCAAGAATCACAAGATGAGTACGATGCAAGTCGCAAATCAGCTGTTGGAACGGGAGATCGCTCCGAACGAATCCGCACCTATAATTTTCCACAAAACCGGGTGACTGATCATCGAATTGGCTTGACTATTCAAAAATTAGACCGGATTTTGTCAGGGGATTTAGATGAAATTGTCGACGCCTTAATTATTTACGACCAAACAGCCAAATTGGAAGAGATGCAAAATGGCTAATTCGGATATGTTTTATTTTGAAGTCCTTAACTGGGCTTCTTCTTTTTTAGAAGAACACCAGAAAGAACCTTATGTAGCTGAATATTTAGTGCTAGAGCGACAGCAATGGACTAAGACTGATCTGGTTCGACATTATCGGCAACTGATGCCAGTGGCTGAATTAAATCAGCTTAAGACTGACCTGAACCTGGTTCTGGCAGATGTGCCACCACAGTACATCATTGGGTCATGTGAGTTTTATGGTCAACGGTTTACCGTCACAAGGGATACCTTGATTCCACGGCCGGAAACTGAAGAGCTAGTAGAGCTTTGTTTAAAAAAAAATGAGCGAGATCAGGAACTGAAGGTAATCGATGTGGGAACAGGGACGGGGGCAATTGCCCTAAGCTTAAAAAAACAAGCACCTGACTGGCAGCTGACGGCTGTTGATCTATCTAAGAAGGCTTTGGCTGTGGCGAAAGAGAACAGGGAAAAGCTACAATTAGAGGTCCGTTTTCTCCAAAGTGATTTATTAGCTGAGGTTGGTAGCGAGCAGTTTGATTTAATTATTTCTAATCCGCCTTATATCGGCCGTGATGAGTGGCAAGAGATGGATGTTAGCGTTCGTACTTATGAGCCAAAGTTAGCCTTGTTTGCAGAAGACAAAGGCTTAGCGCTTTACAGAAGGTTAGCTGAACAAGCTAAAGGTGTTATTAAATCCACAGGGAAAATCTATTTGGAAATTGGTTATCGGCAAGGTGAAGCGGTTCAAGAGATTTTTCAATTAGCATTCCCAACTAAAGATGTTATTGTTCACCAAGATTTAAATGGTCACGACCGAATGATTGAAGTCTGTGGATAACCTTGTGGATAAAAAATAATTTTTTTTCGTGTAAATATATAAAAGAACATACTAACAGCAAGTTTGAAAGTGGTTTAACTAGTTATTAACAGACTTATCAACACTTGACAAATGAGTTATCCCCAAAATGTGAGTAACTTGTTAAAAAGGTTGATAAATCAAGGGAAGTAAAAAAAGGAGTTGTGGATAACCTGTGGAAACAATATTTTATACTGGTGACTCGATCGCCGTGGCGGCTCAACTAATTCGTCAGGGAGAGTTAGTCGCTTTTCCGACTGAAACCGTTTATGGACTGGGGGCTGACGCGACTAATGAAGAGGCGATACATCGGGTTTATCAAGCCAAGGGTCGGCCCAGTGACAACCCTTTAATCGTTCACGTTCAAGGGTTGGATGACCTAAAACCTTTTGTGGATAACTTATCTGAGAAGGCCGAGTTACTGATGTCTCATTTTTGGCCAGGGCCTTTAACGTTGGTCTTTAAGATAAAAGAGGGCAGCCTTCCTAGTGCTGCAACGGGTGGGTTATCCACAGTTGCATTTAGAATGCCAAATAACATCATGACACTAAAGTTAATTGAAACAGCAGGTGTCCCAATTGTTGGTCCAAGTGCTAATACCTCTGGTAAACCAAGCCCTACAACTGCTCAGCATGTCTACCATGACCTTGCTGGAAAAATAGCTGGAATACTAGATGATGGACCAACTGAGATTGGTCTTGAATCGACAGTAGTAGATATGACAGCGGAGATACCTGTTATTTTAAGACCAGGGGCGGTGACCCTTGAAGCTTTGTCGGACTTGGTTGGTGAAGTGATTGTGGATCAGCATTTAACTACTGGAGAAGCACCAAAAGCGCCGGGAATGAAGTATCAGCATTATTCGCCAAATGCGCGAGTGTTGATGATTGATTGGCAAAAAAATAACTGGCAGGAAGCTCTTGACTGGGCGCGAGAAAATCAACTGTCTTGTGGCGTACTTGCCAATGGGAAGATCATCAAGACTCTACAGGCAAGTACCAACTATCAGTTAAGTGAGGGGCAGGATGTGCAGAAAGCTGGTCAACGCCTGTTTGCAGGTTTGCGAGCGCTGGATGAGCAGAAGGAGCCCATTGCTGTTATTTTTGCAGAAACTTATCCAGAAGAGGGAGCTGGCTTAGCGTACATGAATCGATTAAGGAAAGCTGCAAATCAGGAATATTTTGAAGGCTTTGAGACTAAAGCCGAATATTAAACGTTAATAAATTGTTTATCGTTAGTAAATACGGATGAAAATTGCATGTCAGTTTCATAATTGATTTAAATCTTAACTATTTTGCGAAATATTGTTGTTATGAAATTGATTCATAGACAATGAGTGTGTTACAATATAGAAAAGAAAAAGAGGTGTTGTGAAGAATGAGTTTTAAAGAACAAGATCAAGAGCTGTGGGATGCTGTTGCTAAAGAAAAAAATCGTCAAGAGCGTAATATTGAATTAATCGCTTCAGAAAACTTTGTGTCCGAAGGGGTCATGGCGGCACAAGGAAGTATTTTAACGAACAAATATGCTGAAGGTTATCCAGGTCGCCGTTATTATGGGGGCTGTGAATACGTTGATATTGTTGAGTCATTGGCAATTGATCGTGCCAAGCAATTATTTGATGCAAAATTTGCGAATGTTCAACCGCATTCTGGCTCACAAGCTAATACTGCGGCTTACATGGCCTTAATCGAACCTGGAGACACCGTTCTAGGAATGGACTTAACCCATGGTGGTCATTTAACTCATGGTTCTCCTGTTAACTTCAGCGGTAAAACCTATAATTTCCATCCTTATGGTGTTGATCCAGTCACAGAAGTAATTGATTATGAAGTCGTTCGGATTCGCGCTCGTGAAGTGAAACCTAAACTAATTGTGGCAGGAGCCAGTGCCTACGGCCGTCACATTGATTTTGCACGCTTCAAAGAAATTGCTGATGAAGTAGGGGCTAAATTATTAGTTGATATGGCTCATATTGCTGGTTTAGTTGCAGCAGGTCTGCATCAAAACCCAATGCCTTATGCTGATATTGTGACTACGACAACACATAAAACCTTACGAGGACCTCGTGGTGGCTTGATTTTAACCAATGATGAAGATTTGGCGAAAAAAATCAACAGTGCCATTTTCCCCGGTATTCAAGGTGGTCCATTGGAGCATGTGATTGCTGGTAAAGCGATTGCCTTCAAAGAAGCCTTAGACGAAGATTTCAAAGACTACCAAGAGCAAGTAATCGCCAATGCACAAGCCATGGTAAAGGCATTTAATCAAGCGCCTAAAGCTCGTGTTATTAGTGGTGCCACGGATAATCATCTACTATTAGTTGATGTGACTGGTTATGGTTTAAATGGTAAGGAAGCTGAAGAGATCCTTGATAAAGTCCATATCACTGTTAATAAAAATACAATTCCATTTGAAGTCCTAAGTCCATTTAAAACAAGTGGGATTCGCATTGGGACGCCAGCTGTGACGACACGAGGCTTCCGTGAAGCCAACGTTCGTCGAGTGGCTGAATTAATTGATGTCGCCTTAACAAACTATCAAGACGAAGAAGCCTTAGTTCGGGTTTCAAAAGAAATCAAAGCTATTACAGAGAAATTTCCACTTTATCGTTAAAAGTTTGAGTGATTGACTAGTCAATCACTCATTTTTGCTTTACAATAGGATAGGATAAAAACTAAGAGGGATATCAGACCTTCAAGAAAAGGAGAATCGCTATGGGAAAATTTCAAGTTATTGATCATCCATTAATTCAACACAAGTTAACAATCATTCGTGATAAAAACTGTGGAACAAAGGTATTTCGTGAGGTCGTTAATGAAATAGCCATGTTAATGGCATTTGAAGTATCTCGGGATATGCCATTAGAAGATATTGAAATTGAAACACCAATGGGTAAATCAACTCAAAAAACCTTAACGGGTAAAAAAGTTGCGATCATTCCCATTCTTCGTGCAGGGATTGGCATGGTAGACGGTATGTTAGAATTAATTCCAGCAGCTAAGGTTGGCCATATAGGGATGTATCGTGATCATGATACTTGGGAACCTGTTGAGTATTTTGTTAAACTCCCATCTGACATTGATACACGCCAATTATTTGTAGTCGACCCAATGTTGGCAACTGGTGGTTCAGCGATTTTAGCAGTTGACGCATTGAAAAAACGTGGCGGTAACAATATTAAATTTGTCTGTCTAGTGGCAGCTCCAGAAGGTGTTAAAGCTCTTCAAGATGCTCATCCAGATGTTGATATTTACACAGCTGGTCTAGACGATCACTTGAACGATGATGGCTATATCGTACCAGGTCTTGGCGATGCTGGTGACCGTTTATTCGGTACTAAATAATCTTTAGCAAAAAAAGCGAGAGCCTATGACTCATCGCTTTTTTTGATCGAGTAAGAGACGACGACTTCGTTTGTAAAAAAAATTAGACTTTTAGCTTGAATCTTTTAGCTAAATGTGTATAATGAAGTGATAATTGAAAATTTCATACTAAATGTTTTCTAGGGTTCCGCACAATGTGGTCTGGACCGAGAGAAAACTCGTAATAGTCATTGTTACGTCACGGAAGGATAAAAGCCTGGGAGATACTGTTTATGCAGTAGCCTCCTGGGCTTTTTTGCGTAGCAGGGTGTGGTTTTTGTTAAATAAAGTATTGGAGTGAACGTAAGATGGATAAAAATTGGATTAAAGTGGTGATAGCCGGAGTCTTTGAAGTCGGTTGGGTAGTAGGCTTGAAGCACTCAGCAACAATAGTGGAATGGGGATTAACCTTAGTGGCAATCTTTTTAAGTTTTTACTTGATGATCTCAGCCAGTGAAAAATTGCCTGTGGGAACCGTTTATGCGGTCTTTGTTGGGATCGGCACAACTGGGACGGTTATCTTAGACGCCTTATTATTTGGTCAAGCGCTTAGTGTGGTCAAGGTAGCATTGATTGTGGTGTTATTGGTGGGAGTAGTTGGGTTGAAATTAGTGACACCGACCGATAAAAGTGAGGTGAAAAGCTAATGGCTTGGATGGCTTTAGTAGCAGCAGGTTTATTTGAAATGGTTGGGGTATCCTTAATCAATAAGTTTAACTTAGAAAAAAATGCGAAATCATTGTGTCTGTTAATTGGGGCATTTGGCGTTAGTTTTATTCTATTATCTTATGCCATGGATAGCTTGGCTATGGGAACAGCCTATGCTGTTTGGACGGGAATAGGGGCCTCTGGTGGAGCCGTGTTAGGGATGTTGATTTACGGCGAGTCAAAGGATATTAAACGAATTTTATGCATCGGGTTAATTTTAGGTGCGGCAATCGGCTTAAAAATTATTTCCTAGTCAATGGAAAAATAAGCAAAAAACTCGTGAATCTGTTGAAAAATAGCAGATTCACGAGTTTTTATATTTAGTTTTTAATGGCCAAATCGTCATAGCTAACGACCATATTACCATTTGTTTGGAAAATAATATCTTTGTTGTCATTCGTTTCGAGAATTGAAACAATCGCTGAATTAGTCATTTGTTTGACAATGGTGCCATTGACTAAATCTCCTCTAAAATAAAATTTGACTTTTGTATCTGGAAGAAACTCCAAGCCAACTTCTGAGGCAATATTTTGTGTAGGTCTGAACATTTAAAAAGCCACTCCCTTTCTATCTTCAAAGAAAAACGCTTCATGTTACCTAACATTAATTATAGCATAAAATTAACTAAAAATCTATTCGTGTATTTTAATGTTCCTAATCAGGTTAATTTGAAGATAAGTATCGAATAACATGTATTATATGTTAACTAAGGCGTTAGTGGGCGATAAAAAAAGCTGACTAAATCAGCTTTCATAAGGGATAAATTAGATTGCTTTTAAATCTAAGGCAATTTCATCGGGAGATTTATCTGATACAGCACTTTCTATCAATAATTTATTGGTGTAAGAGCCACAATTTTCGCAAAAATAGGCGGCTGCCGGATTCGTATGTCCGCAGTCTTCATTTGTACACGTATTATATAAAGTAGTGCCGCATTTGATACAAAAATTGGCAATATCGGAGATATCTTCATTGCCACAAGCTTGGCATGGGTTAAAGCGGTTAGAAGTATTGACCATTTTGTTAACCTCCTTTTAATTAAATTATAGCAAGTTGGCGCCTAAAAGGAAAGAAATGTTCAAAAGAATTCAAAAGTTATGCTAGGTAATCTAAATTTAGTTGACTTTAAGTCGGTTTTTGATTTTTTTCTACTTATCTAAAGAATTAGAGCTGAAATTATGCTATAATTTGACGAAGTTACATTGTTTTTTTAGGTCATGCATATAGTATAATGGATAGTGTGCCACATAAAATTAGATAAATGAGGATTTATTATATGAAAGAAATGTTTAAAGATACTGGAATTGTTCTAGGAGTGTGTTTGTTATTTGCTGTGTTTATGGTTGCTTTCACCCCATACCCCGCAACGAGTTTGGTTCATTCTTTGTTTGCAAAGGGGGGCGTTGCAAAGGAACCAGCAGACTATAGTGAGTTGTTGGAAAAAGTGTCCCTAAAAGAGGATTTGACTTATGAGTCGTTGATTCCTCAAAATAAGTATGATTTAGTCACTCCCAAAGAGGGAGATAACTTTCCTGTCATTATATGGGTTCATGGTGGTGCATACGTCGGCGGACAAAAGTCAGACGTCTCTGTTTATGCCAATATGCTGGCGGCTGAAGGATACGCCGTGGTCAATATGGAGTACGATTTAGCCCCGAATACTCGGTATCCAGGGCCATTGGTACAGATGAATGATCTGTATAAAGAATTACAAAAAGTCAGTGATAAGTACTCATTAGATTTAAATCATTTGATTGTTGCGGGAGATTCAGCAGGTGGTCAGATTGCTTCACAATTTATTAATATCCAAATGAATGATCAATACAGCCAGGAATTAAATTTTTTGCAGGAAGTTCCTAAAAATACGATAAAGGGAGCTGTTTTATTTTGCTCGCCCTTTTCTTTAAATGAACTAGCAACCACTCGGCGTTTACCACTAGTTGATTATTTTATTCGTAATGTTGGTTGGGCGTATACTGGAAAAGCTGATTGGGCGAAATCTGACATTGCCAAAGAGGCAGATTTACTGAATGCCGTGACCGGTGATTTTCCGCAGACCTTTATAACGGATGGGAATAAAGGCTCATTTGAAGATCAGGCACAATCATTTGCTAAACTACTTGAGTCTCAAGGGACGGCTGTGACAACGGCATTTTATCCAATTAGTGAGGCTGAATTGACTCATGAATATCAATTTGATATGACACTTCCCCAATCACAAGAAACATTTGAGGCGTTAGTGGCTTTCTTAAAGGAGTTAGATTCCTAAACTTTTCTTAAATTTGTTAAGTGGCAGAGCAGTTTGCCTAACTTTCGTTATAATGAAGATGTGATGAGATAGGAAAGAGATGAAAAATGGAAAAAGTGAAATATAAATATAGTTTAGATAATCGCATTGATTACGGTATTATACTGCCAGTGTTCGTGCTGTCAATTATGGGCTTAGCCGCCTTATATGCGGCTTTAAGCAACGATCAAATGACCAAAGATATTATGACGCCTATGCTGAAACAGTTACTTTGGATATTAATTGGGGCCATTGCCGTGGTCATTTTGATGCAGTTTACTTCCAAGATGTTGTGGAAAATGACGCCAGTCTTTTATGTGCTAGGCTTGGGATTAATGACCTCATTGGTTTGGTTTCATGATGAAAACCTAGCTGCTTTAACAGGCTCGAAAAACTGGTTTAGTTTTGGTGGATTTACTTTTCAACCCTCGGAGTTAATGAAGATTGCCTATATTCTGATGTTGGCTTATGTTGTGACCCAACATAATTTGAAATATTTGCATACCATAAAAAATGACTTTCTTTTAATTGGAAAATTAATCGTCTTCACGATTCCGATTGTCATCTTATTGCAATTTCAACAGGATTTAGGGACGATGTTAGTGTATGTTGCTATTTTAGGTGGTATCTTTTTACTGTCAGGCATCTCATGGAAAATTGTTTTGCCGGCGATTATCGCTTTCATCTTATTAGCAGCTGGGATTATTTACTTAGTAACTCAAGATGCTGGTCGCGACTTCTTGTTTTCAATGGGGGTTAAACAATACCAGCTGGCGCGGATTGATTCGTGGCTTGATCCCTTTCATGATGCGACAGGGAATTCTATGCAACAAGCTCAAGCCCTAATTGCAATCGGCTCAGGCGGCATGTTTGGTAAAGGGTTTAATGTATCAGAAGTGTATGTTCCCGTTAGAGAGTCAGATATGATTTTCACGATTATCGGTGAAAATTTTGGTTTTGTCGGTGGCACATTGATGATTTTGATGTATTTTATCTTAATTTATCGGATGATTCGGGTTTGTTTTGATACGAACAATGAATTTTATGCGTATATTGCAACAGGGATTATCATGATGATCCTATTTCATGTTTTTGAGAACATCGGTTCTAACATTGGCTTACTGCCTTTGACGGGGATTCCTCTGCCATTTGTCAGTCAAGGTGGTTCTTCTTTATTAGGGAATATGATTGGTGTTGGCATCGTCATGTCGATGCGTTTCCAACAAGACGATTATCAGAAATTTAGATAGAGTAAGGGCAGTCTTTGACTGTTCTTTTTTTGCCTGCTGCAAGTCAAATAAAGTCCTCTGTTTTTGAAAGGATCTAGTTGTCGGGAAAGATATCAAGTGAGAGATTTTTAGGTCAGCCTTTAGCTTTGCTTTCAATTTATGTTATACTATTTATAGATAATTATAGAAAGAGGGATTAGATGGTAAATTTTTATTGGTATCCTAAGTGTTCAACATGTAGAAAAGCAAAAGCATGGTTAGACGAAAACAACGTTCAATACAAAACAATCGACATGATTGAGACGCCTCCAGCTAAAGAGCAGTTAGTGGAGTGGATGGAAGCAAGTGACTTACCAGTTCGTCGTTTCTTTAATACAAGTGGAGCCCGTTATCGTGAACAAGGGTTAAAAGAGATTGTTAATGGTTTTTCTAATGAAGAAGCTGCTGGTCGTCTAACGAAAGATGGCATGCTGATTAAACGCCCTATTATGGAGAAGGCTGGCCATCAAGTATTACTTGGATTTAAAGAGCAGGATTATGCTGAATTATTAAAATAAGCCATAAATAGGAGTTTGTTATGAAAAAAATTGTGAATAAACAAATCTGGGTGACTAAAGAAGGAAACACCTTAGCAATTGGGTTAACTAACGATGGTCAAGACGACTTTGGTAGTGTGTCTTTTGTCAGTCTGCCAAAAATTGGCGACAAATTGGAAGTCGGAGATTCCTTTGCAGAAATTGAGGCTGAAAAAGCAGTGACTGAGCTAGTGACTCCTGTTTCTGGCACTGTTGCTTCAATTAACCAGGAAGCCTTGGAAGATGCCTCATCCTTAGATGTTAAAAATGAAAATTTTGCTTGGATGATTGTGTTAACGGACATTGATGAAAAAGAATTCGATAATTTAGTTTGACAAATTTGAAACAACTTGTTAAAATGAGACACAATAAATGGAAAAGCTTTGAAAAGAAGAGTACTTCTCAAAAGTGTTTACAAGAGAGCCCCTATTGGTGGAAAAGGGCAGCAGGATTGAGTGGGAAGATGGTCTTTGAGCTGAGTAGATGAGCATTCGTAAGTCTATTCCGTCGACACCCGTTAACGTGTAGCAGTATCAGGCTAAGCCTTGTACTGATTGAGGTTATTATTGTGAGATAATAACAAATAAAGGTGGTAACACGAAACGTCAAACGTTCGTCCTTGTTGAATAACAAGGGTGGACGTTTTTTTTATTCGTGTCTGAGACAAAAAGAAAGTAGTGTGAAATGAATGGCGCTCATTGAATTGAAGCAAGTATCAAAAGAGTTTAGAGGCAAAAACGGAACAGTAACAGCGGTATCTGATGTTAATTTTTCTGTGGAAGAAGGAGAAATTTTTGGCATTGTAGGCTATTCTGGTGCAGGTAAAAGTACGTTAGTCCGTTTGTTAAATGGTTTAGAAGCTCCTACTTCTGGCCAAGTACTAATCGATCAAGAAGATGTTGCTGCCTTAAGCGGTAAAAAACTGCGTGAATTCCGTAAAGAGATTGGCATGATTTTTCAACATTTCAATTTATTATGGTCACGGACCGTGATTGAAAATATTACCCTGCCCTTGGAATTAAGCCGCTTGTCTAAGAGGGAACGAGAAAATAAGGCCTTGGATCTGATCAAATTAGTTGGCTTAGATGGTAGGGAAGATGCTTATCCAAGTCAGTTATCAGGGGGGCAAAAACAGCGGGTAGGAATTGCCAGAGCTCTGGCAAACGATCCTAAAATTCTCCTTTGTGATGAGGGCACAAGTGCTCTTGATCCTCAAACAACGGATGAGGTCTTGGACTTGTTAGCATCGATCAATCAGCAGTTAGGTTTAACAATTGTTCTGATTACCCATGAGATGCATGTTATTCGTAAAATATGCCATAAAGTAGCCGTAATGGAAACAGGAAAAATTGTGGAACAGGGGGATGTTTTGGAAGTCTTTAGCAACCCTAAACAAGAAGTGACCAAACGCTTTGTGCAACAAGAGACAGTGCCTGAAACCGGCAATAATCCTGATGCCTTAAGTTTCTTAGCTGAAACGTTTGCTGAAGGTCGGATCGTTCAGCTGACATTTGAAGGGAATAAGGCCCGAAGTCCGATTATTTCAAACGTAATTCGTCACTGTCAAATTGATGTCAATGTGATTCAAGGGCAGATTCAACAGACCCAAACCAGTTCTTTTGGTACCTTGATTGTAGAAGTGACCGGGCCCGAAGCAGAAATTGACAAGGCCATTCAATTCTTTAAAGAAGAAGGCGTTGGCGTGGAGGTTGGACAAGCATGAAAAAAACATTAACAGAACAGTACTTTGATTTTAGTCAATTGGATTCTGAAAAATTTATTAAAGCAACAAAGGAAACTCTTTATATGACAAGTGTTTCAATGGTTTTTGTGATTATCATTGGCTTATTATTGGGGCTATTGCTTTATTATTTAGGCAAAAGCAAAGACAATAACCTGACGAAAGTTCTATATAATGTGATTTCGATCATTAGTAACATTTGCCGCTCAGTTCCTTTTATCATCTTGATTATTTTACTAATTCCGATTACTAAAGTATTGATAGGCTCTTTCTTAGGTCCAAAAGCGGCCATTTTACCTTTGGTAATCTCAGCGGCCCCATTCTTTGGTCGCCTGGTTGAAATGGCTTTTAGAGAAGTTGATAGTGGTGTCTTAGAGGCATCTGATGCTATGGGTGCCAATCGTCTACAAGTCATTTTCAAAGTGCTGATACCGGAAAGTATGCCTGCCTTAATTTCAGGGGCGACAGTGACGACGATTACGATGATTGGGTTCACAGCCATGGCTGGGGCAATTAGTGCCGGTGGTCTTGGTGACTTGGCTTATCGAGAAGGCTTTACAGGTAATAAACCAACCGTCACCTTATTTGCTACGATTGGTATCTTGATAATTGTGTTTATCATTCAAGGAATCGGCGATGTTGCTGTTAAACGAATGGATAAACGTTAATTATATAAAAAGTAAAAGTGGAGGGGATTTAGTATGAAAAAGAAATTACTCGGGATTTTAGCTGTTTCAGCTTTAGCGCTAGCTTTAGTGGGCTGTGGCAACAAGGATAAGGCCGCAACCGATGGTAGCAAGAAAGAAACAACCACATTGAAAGTTGGGGCATCACCAACGCCCCATGCTGAGATTTTAGAATTTGTGAAACCGCAACTGGAAAAAGAAGGCATTGAGTTAGAAGTTGTCCCATTTAACGATTACGTGTTACCAAATAAAGCATTGGAAGAAAAGGAAATTGATGCTAATTACTTCCAACATATTCCATTTTTTGATTTAACAGTTAAAGAAAGTGGTTACGATGATTTTGTTAACAAAGGCGCGATTCACATTGAATTAATGGCTTTGTATTCTCAACGTATCAAAGACATTAAAGACTTAAAAGATGGCGCGACGATTATTACCAGTAACTCTGAATCGGATTGGGGCCGGATCATCACGATGCTTCAAGATGAAGGTCTTGTTAAAGTTAAAGAGGGAACGGACTTAACAACTGCTACTTTTGATGATATTGAGGAAAACCCTAAAAATCTGAAATTTAATCATGACGTGAATCCAGAGCTATTGGCAGCCACTTATGAAAATGATGAGGCTGATTTAGTGGCAATTAACGCGAACTTTGCGGGTGGCATCGACTTATCACCGGAAAAAGATGGTGTGATTGTTGAAAAAGATAACTCACCTTATGGCAATATTTTAGCGGTGCGGACTGACAATGAAAACGACCCGGCCATTGAAGCGTTGTTTAACGCCTTGCGTTCTAAAGAAACTCAAGACTGGATCACTGAGAAGTGGGACGGTAAGATAAAACCTGTTAGTGACTAATAATAAATTATTATAGCATCGTTCTAAAAAAACTACTCATTACGTGAGTAGTTTTTTTCTTTGGATAACGATTGTTCCATTATCTTTTTAGGGGTTGTGATTGAAAACACAGCATGCTATTGAGAATGACTTATGTTAAAATAAGAAGCGAGATACCTTAAAATCAGTCTTGGTTGAAAGCCAATTAAAAAAGAGAGCGTATTCAGCTGAGTTTTATTGCCAAAGTATCAGTCAGCAAGTGACGTTATTTTCAATTCAAAAGTTTGCGGAATGATTCAAAAGAGATTAGACTATTAACAGTGAATAAAATGAGAATAGGATGAGACAACATGTATCAAGTAATTGTAACTTACAGTGAAAATGAACCATGGTGGTTTTTTGATGACTGGCAGGATGATATTGTCGAAGAACAAGTCTTCGATAATTTAGCTAGCGCCAAATTGGCTTATGCTGAAAAATTTTCCCAATTGAAGGAAGAATATAGTATGATGAGAGAGAAGCCGGATTGTTTAACGGCATTCTGGAATGAAGGAGAATTTGCTTATTGTGATGACTGTGATGAGGATCTCCAACAATATAAAGGCTTAATGCTTCTGAAAAACTGTTTAAAATTATCAGAAGATGGAAAGGATAGCGATGAAACAATTAATTATCGCGGAAAAACCAAGTGTTGCAAGAGATTTAGCTAAGGTACTTGGGGCTACGCAAAAGAATAAAAGTTATATTGAAGGCCCGAATGTGATTGTGACTTGGGCTCTGGGGCATTTATTAGGATTAAAGATGCCAGAGGACTACAATAAAGACTGGTCTGCTTGGAGTATGGAGACGTTACCGATGATTCCTAAACGAGTAGGGATTAAACCACTACCCAAAACAGGTCATCAGCTAAAGGCCATCAGTCAGTTGGCTAAACGGAAAGATGTGAAAGAAGCAGTCATTGCGACCGACGCTGGACGTGAAGGTGAATTAGTGGCGCGTTGGATATTAGAATACGTCCGTTTTGATAAGCCTGTTAAACGGTTGTGGATTTCTTCCCAAACAACAAAAGCCATTAAAGACGGGTTTAAAAAATTGGAACCTAGTCAAAAATATGACAATTTGTATCACTCAGCTTTGGCCCGGGCAGAGGCTGATTGGTTAGTTGGCTTGAACGTCACCAGAGCTTTGACTGTTAAATATGAAGACAGTTTATCGGCGGGACGTGTGCAAACACCAACTTTGGCTTTAGTCCGTAGTCAGGAAGAGAAAATTGAAACCTTCCGACCAGAAAACTTTTTTACCATTGACTTAGTTTACCAAGGGGCAAAAGGACGATTGCAATTAAAGAATCCTCGTCAATTAAAAGAACGAGTTCAAGCCGATGAGTTATTGGCGAAACTGACCTCTAAAAGTGGGAAAGTGACCAGTGTTAAAAATAAAACCAAAACAGAACCGGCCCCACTACCTTACGATTTGACAGAAATTCAACGGGATGCCAATCAGCGTTACGGGTTTTCGGCGAAAAAAACTTTGTCACTGGTTCAAAGTTTATATGAAATCCACAAAGTCGTGACCTATCCTCGGACAGACTCCAAATATTTGACGATGGATATGAAAGCCACGATGAAAGAACGGCTTCAAGCAGTAGCAAGCTATTACCCAGAGGAAGCGAAAAAGTATATTCGCACAGGTGCTCAAGTTAAAGTGACAAAAGTATTTCAGGATAGCAAAGTGACGGATCACCATGCCTTGATACCAACAGAACAAGCAGCCCGTCCAGAAAAAATGGACAACGATGAGCAAAAAATTTATCAGATGATTACGCTGCGTTTCTTGGGCTTATTTGCTGACAGCCATGTTTCCAATCAACAAACCATTGAAGCGAAGATTGACCAAGAACTGTTTGTATTTAGACAAAGTAAAATAGAAACAATCGGCTGGAAAACAAGTGCTAAAGAAGAGAATGAAAAACAAGTTGAGTTTAAAGAAGGCATGACCCTGCCTGCTAATTTTACGATTAATAAAGAAATGACCAGTCCACCAAGTCCTTTAAATGAAGGGACCCTACTTGGAGGCATGGAGAAACACAATTTAGGTACGCCAGCGACTCGGGCTGAAATTATTGAGAAATTAATTAAGTCTGAATTAATGGAACGAACCAATAGCCGTTTGACAGTTAGTCCAAAAGGTAAACAGTTATTAAAATTGGTTAATCCTTCGTTGGTCTCACCGGATTTGACTGAAAAGTGGGAAAAAGCCTTGGAAGAAATCGCTCATGGTAAACGAAAGAGCCAAGATTTTATTAAGGAGATTGAACGTGATACTGAGAGATTAGTAAAGGAAATCAAAGTCAGCGATAAGAAATATACCGACTTTTCCATCACGTCTAAAGAATGTCCAGATTGCGGGTCACCTCTTCGTGAGCGAAATACCCGCGATGGTAAAGTGTTTGTCTGTACCAGTGAGAGTTGTTCTTACCGTCGCCGTAAAGATCCGAAGGTCTCCAATAAGCGTTGTCCTCAATGCCACCGCAAGATGGAGATTCATGAAGGTAAGAACGGTGAGTTTTTCAAGTGCAAGTACTGTGTGATTACGGAGAAAATTCCGACAGGCAAAGAACGCAAGAAAAAAATGACCAAACATGAAGAAAAGAAATTACTGAAACAATACAGCCAGCCAACAGAGGTCGAAGAGAGTCCTCTGGCTTTAGCTCTGAAAGCAGCGATGAAAGATCAGTAATTAATGCCAAAAGGAAAGAGAGAATAAGAAGTTATTTATTCTCTTTTTTCGTGTATAATAGGGAAGTAACGGTCATCGATGGTGACTGCTAGATATAGAAGGGGAGGTTTGAGATGGCGAAGAAGAAAAACACCCGTGCGAAGATGACTAAAAAGCAGCAAGCGCAACAAGAGCGAATGGTTTATTTATTTATTGGCATTATTTTTGTTTTGTTTGGTTTATTCGGCACGTTAAAACTTGGCTTTCTCGGCATATTAATTGCAAATGTGTTTCGTTTTATCGCAGGAAATACCTATCCTGTGTTGGGCGTTTTACTGATTATATACGGTTTGCTTTTAGTGTTTATGGGGAAAGAATTAAAATTTAAAAAGAAAAAATTAGTAATTGGTGCGATGGTTTTTTATTGTGGTCTGTTAATGTTGCTACATGCTTGGCTATTTAAAGCTGCTTTACCAGATGTGAACATCATCAGTGTAACCTGGCAAAAATTATTCACGGAGATTCGAGGCAATGTGATCAATGAATCGGTCGGCGGTGGGATGATAGGGGCAGTCCTTTATGGCACTAGCTACTTCCTTGTGTCTCAGTTAGGAACCTATTTAATTGCAGGACTGCTGATGTTAATCGGAGGCTTTCTAATTGCGGATATTCACTGGTTCCAAGTAGTTGATTTCTTAAAAATTGGTGGCTCGAAATTAGGATCAAATTTAAGCGAACGCCAAGCAAAGTTAGCCGAAAAACGAGAAATCAAAGCGGCGCAAAAAGCCGAGGCAGCTGAAAAACAAAGGTTAGCTGATGAGGCTGCTGCTGAAGAGGCACGCAAAAATAGTGTCCGTGATTTATCGCCAGGGGAGCAATTGGCTCGTTCAGAAGTAGCGGAAACGATTATCGAGAAGCACGATGAACCAGAGCAGTTAGCTTTGGAAATTGATAGCTATCAAAATCAATATCAAACTGAGGCAAAAGAACCAATTAAGCGAACACCGGCTAAAAAAGCGAACGAAGTATCTGACGAAGAGTTGGAATTTGAAATTCCTGAAGAAACGGAAGACAGAGACTATTTATTGCCACCTTCTGATATTCTCAATGAGATTCCTTTAACGGATCAAAGTGATGAGTATTCATCGATTGAAAAAAATGTCGGCGTCTTAGAGAATACCTTTAAGAGCTTTGGCGTAGATGCTAAAGTGGTGCGTGCCAGCTTAGGTCCGTCAGTGACCAAGTATGAGATTCAGCCAGCGGTTGGGGTAAAAGTTAGTAAAATTGTGGGCTTAACAGATGACTTGGCCTTAGCTTTAGCCGCGAAGGATATCCGAATGGAGGCACCGATCCCAGGGAAGTCTCTGATTGGTATCGAGGTGCCCAACAATGCAGTGAGCACCGTTTCGTTCCGTGATATTATCGAAGCTCAGCCTAAGCACGATGACAACTTGTTGGAAGTGCCTCTAGGACGAGATATCTCAGGCTCAGTTATTTCAGCAGATTTGGCTAAAATGCCCCATTTACTGATTGCAGGTTCCACAGGGAGTGGTAAATCGGTTTGTATTAATGGGATTATTACGAGTATCCTGATGCGTGCGAAGCCCCATGAAGTTAAAATGATGATGATTGATCCGAAAATGGTGGAGCTAAATGTCTACAATGGCATTCCTCATCTTTTAACGCCAGTTGTGACTAATCCTCGTAAAGCGGCTCAAGCGCTGCATAAAGTGGTAACAGAGATGGAACGTCGTTACGAATTATTTGCTGGCAGTGGTGTTAGAAATGTGACGGGTTATAATCAATTGGTCATGCAACACAATATGGAAGACGGTGATAATCGTCCAGTTCTGCCTTTTATTGTCGTGATTGTTGATGAGTTAGCGGACTTGATGATGGTTGCCAGTAATGAAGTCGAAGACGCCATTACTCGACTTGCTCAAATGGCACGAGCTGCTGGGATTCATATGATTCTAGCGACTCAACGACCAAGTGTCGATGTTATTACGGGGATCATTAAGGCCAATGTGCCATCGAGAATTGCGTTTGCCGTTTCAAGTGGAACGGATTCGCGGACGATTATCGACAGTAATGGAGCTGAGAAATTGCTGGGACGAGGGGATATGCTCTTCCTGCCAATGGGTGAAAATAAACCGATTCGGGTTCAAGGAGCTTTTATCTCTGACTCGGAAGTTGAAGACATCGTTAGTTTTGTTACAGAACAGCAAGGTGCCGATTATCAGGAAAGCATGATGCCAAGTGATGAACCGAGTGGCGGCTCTGGCAATGGTGAGCCTCTTGATGAATTATATGATGAGGCAGTTGCTCTAGTGATTGAAATGGACACAGCTAGTATTTCCATGCTACAAAGACGTTTCCGAGTTGGCTATAATCGAGCAGCTCGAATCGTTGATCAAATGGAGGAGCAGGGAGTTGTGGGTCCACCGGAAGGCAGCAAGCCGCGGAAAGTATTAGTAAGCTTTATGCCAGAAGAAGAGCCCACGGGCCAGGAAAGTTTAGATATTTAAAAAGAAGCCTGACCAACGAATACATCGTTGGTCAGGCTTCTTTTAATGTTGGCTGTCACTTTGCAGCAAAGAGCTTTCATAATAGTTCAAGGATTGTCTTAAATGATTGGCCATACTTAAGGTGATTTGGCCATTTTGAAATAAATCTTGAACCGTTTCACGCTCAGCATCAAGTGCCTTCATGTAATATTCCTGCATTAGTTTTTGGTAATCTTTTTTACTTTGAGTACTTAGTTGTTTAATTCGTTGAAGTTTATTTAAGTACTCATGGTGCTTTTGATTGACGATATGTTTATGTAAGTCAATACCATCGCTAGTTCCATCAAGGCCTTTTTTATAAGTTCTCAAGAAGTCGATGGCGCCTTTGGTACTTTCTATTTCTAATTTAAGAATAGAGGTTTCACCAAGTAGCATTTGTTCAGGCTGCTGGTTGGATTTGATTCGCCAGAAAACTAAATTACCTTGACGACGCAAAATTGTCAGCATACGCTTAAGTGAGTTAACAAAGCCAGGTTGCAGAGCTTCTTTTTTAGTGGCGACAATTTTTAAGTAATTTCGAGCAAACCGCTCCGAAACCTCACCGTTTTTGACAGCTTGTTCAACTCCGTGGAGTTCACCGGCAATCGCTACTTCCTGAACTTGTTTTTCTAGCGTAGCATATAAACGATTGGTTTGATCGTCGTTTTGTTCTCGATAGAGGTAACGTAAGCGGGATTCAAACTCTTGAATTAAATCAGATAAAATCATATGATCCCGTTTGCTTAAGGTTTCCTGCTTTAAGACGAGAATCGCATGTTTGATCATCAATTTGCGAGCTTCTAATTCCGTTAAGTTGGAATCAGTCCCTTCAACGACTTGCTTATTGAGTAAATCAGAGTTAGCAGAACAATCATCCCCAACTAAAGCCAATCGTTTTTTCTGTTTGGTTAAGATTGGCAAAGTCACAGTGGCAACAATCAGGCTGGTTAAAATCACACCACAAGCCAGTGTGATGATCAGTGGTCGTTCTAAAAAGAGTTCTCCGCTAGGTAGGAAAAGCGGCATGGACATGATGGAGGCCATAGTAACAGCCCCCCTGACACCTGTTAAACCAGTCATTAAGGCGGTAATAAACGAAGGTTTATCATTTTTACCATTATTTTTACGTAAATAAGTGAGCCACATATACATGTACGACCACGCCACTCGAATCACCAATAAGAAAATCCAGATACACAAGATCCAGAAAAGTAAGGTGCCGTTGTGGATTAAGGGATTTTCAATCGTACCACGCATGGCAATTGGCAATTCGATACCAAGTAAAATAAAGACTAGACCGTTTAAAAGATAGACTAAAATATCCCACATTTTATTTGTAACGAGACGAACTTCGGAATGTTGACTTCTAAAAATAGGTGCTTGATTAATGGACAAAACACCAGCAGCAACAACGGCAATCACACCAGAAGCATGAGCCACTTCATCTGCTAAAATGTAAATGACAAAGGGGGTTAAGATTTGGATAGTCGTATGAAGAACCACATCCTGAATCCCTTGTTGAACTAGAAAAACACGTAAGAAGTGGGCAAATGAAATCAGTGCGATTCCAATTAAACCACCGACTAAAGCCATGTACATAAAATCGCCAGCGGCTTGTGTTACAGAGAAATGGCCGGTCATAAAGGCCGCCAAAGCATACTTAAAGGCGATTAGCCCACTGGCATCATTGATCAGACTTTCGCCACTGATTAAACTTAATATTTTAGGTGGTAATTTGATTTGTTCGGCAATCCCATGAACTGCTACAGGATCTGTTGGCGATAGGACGGCAACTAGCGCCATTGCCAAGGCCAAAGGAACCTCTGGAATCAACCAGTGAATAAAGAAACCACCAATCAGAGTGGTTAAAAGGACGAGCCAAATGGCATAAGCGAAAATAGGTGCTTTTAGTTCCCACAGCTCATTTTTAGGAAAGAGCTTGCCATCGTTAAATAGCAAGGGTGCCACAAAAAGCAACATAAACCAATCAGCTTCTAAGTTTATTTCAATATCAAAGACTAGCGCGATGATAAGTCCTACAGCAATTTCGATTAAAGCAGTAGGGACTGCGACTAAATAATGACTAATTATATTGGATATAATAACAAGAACTATCATCATGATACTTGCTACTAAAACATTCATACACATCACCTCTCATATTATTATATCAAATAAAAGTCAAAATAGGTCAATAATTGTTTGTTTTAATGTGAGATATTTGATAAATATTGTGTGACTAAAAAAGAAACAATAACAAATATTCAGATAGAGATGTTCATCGGTTATTGCATTAAAGGCGGATTTAAGATATAGTATTCGAAGGAAGATATGAGAAATGAGGAAATAGCGTGGATAAACAATCGATTTACGGCTTGACGATCAGCGACCTTCAAACTTGGTTTGAAGAACAAGGTGACAAAAAGTTCCGTGCTGCCCAAGTCTGGGATTGGCTCTATATTAAACGAGTAAAAACATTTGCTGAAATGAGTAATTTATCAAAAGAAACCATCGATTTATTAAAAGAAACCTTTGATATGAGTCCCTTAAACCAGGTGGTGGTACAAGAATCTCAAGATGGTACGATTAAGTATTTATTTGAATTATCCGATAAAAACATGATTGAAACGGTCTTAATGCGCCATGAATACGGTTTGTCTGTCTGTGTGACCACCCAAGTCGGGTGTAACATCGGCTGTACGTTTTGTGCCAGTGGATTATTAACAAAACAACGTGACTTGACGGCAGGTGAAATTGTCGCACAAATTATGCAAGTTCAGTTCTATTTGGATGAACGCGGCGATGATGAGCGAGTTAGCCATATTGTTGTTATGGGGATTGGCGAACCTTTCGATAACTACGATAATGTAATGAAGTTCTTATATATCGTCAATGATGCTAAAGGTCTGGCGATTGGCGCTCGCCATATGACGGTTTCAACCAGTGGTTTGATTCACAAAATTCGTGAATTTGCGGAAAATGGCTTACAAGTAAATCTAGCCATTTCATTGCATGCACCTAACAATGAAGTCAGAACGTCGATTATGCGAATCAATCGCAGTAATCCTGTTGAGAAATTAATGGCAGCTGTTGATGATTACATCGAAAAAACAAATCGTCGCATTACCTTTGAGTACATTATGTTGTCAAACGTCAATGATCGCCCAGAGCATGCCCGACAATTGGCTGAGTTATTAAAGGATAAGAAAAAGTTGACTTATGTCAATTTGATTCCTTATAATCCAGTTAGTGAACACGACCAATACAGTCGTAGTACTAAAGAAGATGTCTTGGCCTTTTACGATATTTTAAAGAAAAATGGCGTTAACTGTGTCATTCGTAAAGAACAAGGAACCGACATTGATGCAGCTTGTGGTCAATTACGCAGTAAACAAATTAAGAAAAAAGAGCGAGTAGCTCGTAAATAAAAAAAAGTGGCTCACAATCGTGGGCCACTTTTTTATTCTTTTAATTGTTTTAAGCGATAAATTTTAGATGGCCGTCCAATACCAGTGGGGCGTTCACCAATCTCAACAAAATAATCAAGCATGGCTTTTTTATAGTTGGAGTGGTCAATGCTCTTGTAATCAACGCCTAAAAATTTGGCAAAAACTTTACGGGCTTCTGTTATTGAAAAATCTTCTCCCAGAATTTGGAGCACTTTTGGTTCATGGTACATTTTATTAAGAACACGTTTAAAGGCTTTTAAAATGATTCGTTCATGGTCAAAGGCAAGTGTTTCATTGCCAATCGATTTCTCAGAGTTTAAATCTAAAATGATGGCATCGTGCTGGCCATTTTCTAATTTAAGCAAATGGCCTTCGCGGTTAATGGTAAACCATTTGGCAGCTTTGGCATCATCACCAGCTGTCAGTGGATTTTCACCAATAAAAGCCAAGTAACTAACCGTAATAACCCAGCCACGAGGGTCACGGTTAGGCGTGCTAAAGGTATGTAATTGTTCAATATTTTGAAAGTTAATAGCAACGCCAGTTTCTTCTTTAGTTTCTCTGATACAACTGTCTTCTGTTGCTTCATTCCGATTGACGAAGCCACCAGGAAGTGCCCAAGAATACTGGTAAGGATGGGTATTTCGTTGGACTAATAAAATTTTAAGCTGATCCTCGGAACGGTTATAACAGAGTAAAACATTATCAACTGTCACTGAAGGTGTTTCATACTTTGGCAGGTCTTGTTGAGAGTACCATACTAGAAATTCTTCTTCACTTGCTTCTGTTTCATAATAATGTTTTTCTGCTTGTTTAGAAGAAAAACGAGTCATGAGTCATCCAACCTTTCCATTACTTGAATTAAAAGTATTATATACTTTATTGTAACAGAAAAGCGCAGTGAGTAAAACAAGAAAAGCCTGGTTACTATTTTAGTGCACGTCGATATTGTCGAATTTTTTTTAAGGCCCAGTCATAATGACTGGATGTCGCGGAAACAAAGTAAGCACCTAAACTGGTTGTGTTTGTCCATGGATAGACTTTTTTTATAAATAATTCTTCATTCGTATGTCCTTCTATCAAGTGTAACATCTGTTGATGGCTTTCATCTAAGAGGGCTAAGGCCTCTATAAAACTGGTGGTTTGATAGTGTTCCCAGATAACCAAGTTCATGTCAGCAGTGGTTTTCCAGGTATAGCCTTCACGAGGCATAACAGGTTTTTCACCGTTCATACCGATCTCGTACCAGTTTTTCATCATTAATTGCCACTCGTGTAAGTGGACTAGGACGTCACGTATATTGCGATCTCGATCTTCAAATGGAAAGATGCCAATTTGTTCCTCGGGAGAGAATGAGTTGATTAAACTTAAGAGTTGTTGATAGTGGGCTTTGCTCAAGGTTAACAGTTCCTCTTTTGTTTTGGGGCGTGCCATGTTTAATCATCCTTTCGTAGGCTAATTTGATAACAAGCTTCTGTTACCCAATCTTCGGGAAAGATAGTTTCAGCAGGGGAGACATGAAAAATATTGAACATAGGACCGGTTAATTGATAGTCATTGACCTCCATCCAAATAGCAACTGCTTCAGCTACAAAGGGCATTTGCTCGTAGCTGCCGTTGAAAGTGACAGAAGCCACTAAGGTTACTGGAATTGTTTTAAACTGAGCCAGATCTGTATTTTCGTATGTCCCGCTAACGGTACTTTGGACTTCGGTGTCAATGTCTTGTTCTTGAAACTCTTCACCGTGGTAAAGCGTTAAGCCTAATGACGGTGTGGTTAGTTTTATTTGCTGTTTTTGGGATTCGTTTCCGAGAATTTCCCATAGCCGGCCTTCCTCCTCATAGGAAGTAATCACTTGCCTGACGCTGATAACCTGACGTTGAGGAATATTTTTTTCAACTACATGATAATGAGGAAGGGTGTTGCGTTTTTGAATAATATCTTTGGCCGAATCGATTAGTAGCTGTTGTCGCTTTAACTGGGCCAATTCGTCAGCGACTTCTTGCTGCCGAACTTCAAAGTAGCGCTCAGGTAAATCCTGTTGATTGATTAACATATCTTTAATAAGCCCTAAGGAAAAGCCTAATTCTTGAAGCTGTTTGATTTTGTTCACAGTCCCAAGTTGCGATGCTTGATAATAACGATAATCTGATTCGGCGTCAACCAAATGAGGCCTTAGTAAGCCAAGTTTATCGTAGTGACGCAACATTCGAACGCTTGTATTAGACAAGCGCGAAAACTCACCAATTTTAAACATGTAAACCACTCCTATAAGATGTTATTTTGTGATTAATTATACTATATACTCTGACATAGTGTGAGAGTCAAATAAAAGATAAAAAAAACGACTAAAGTTAATTAGTCGGTTAAGTCGGTAAGAACATTATTTTTCGCGAATGACTTCAATTTTATAGCCATCGGGATCAATAATAAAATAATAAGAAGGGGGGACACCAGGCAGTGCTTTTAAATCTGTTACATTAAAACCAGCAGCTGAGTGTTTGGCATGTAAGCCTTCTAAATCATCTGTTGCAATAGCAATATGACCGTAGCCATTGCCCAAATCGTAAGCGTCGTGATCATAGTTATAAGTTAGTTCTAGCTCATAACCGTCTCCAGGTAAGGTTAAATAAACTAAAGTAAATTTATTTTCAGGGAAGTCACGACGACGGGACTCATTAAAATCAAAAGCCTCTTGATAAAACGCCACTGAGGCTTCTAAATCTTTTACGCGGACACAAGTGTGTGCCATTTTCATAAGTAATCATCCTTTCAAGTTAACGGTTTACTCCTCTATTCTAGCACAGTGAGGATTGGGAATTCTAGTTAAATGATTGTTTAAAGGGAATGGAGAAAGAGGTTTCTTGTTGCACAGAAGTCTGGGATAACGTAAAATAGAGATAAAACTGAAGGGAACTAACTAAAGATGACCGATGTTCCAATTTTTGGCGAAAAAAATGTAGGAATTAATTATGTTGAAAGACATGGGGCTTATATCATTATTCAGAATCAAGAGGAGCAAATCGTCTTAGTTCAGGCGCCCAATGGAGCGTATTTTTTACCTGGTGGCGAAATTGAAAGTAGCGAGACTCAAGTGGAAGCGATTCATAGAGAAGTGAAGGAAGAACTGGGGTTTGAAGTAGAAATTGATAGCTATCTAGGTCAAGCTGATGATTATTTTTATTCCCGTCATCGTGATACTCATTTTCATAATCCCGCTTATTTTTTTTCGGCTAAAAAATGGCAACAAGCTTGCGTACCTTTGGAAGACTTTAATGTAATTGAATGGTTCGCAATTGAAGAAGCCGTTGAAAAGTTAAAGCGAGGCAGTCATAAATGGGCAGTTAAAGTGTGGTTAAGCAATCACTAGTAAGAGAGGCTAAGGACAAAATCCCTTAGCCTCTTAATTTTATGTTAATAAGCAAATTGTTGTTTATCAGGTATCAGAATTATGCCCAGGTTTCTATCGCATGGGCCACACCTTGTTCGTCATTGGATTTTGTGATGACGTCGGCGGCTTTTTTTGCGTTTTCGGAAGCGTTGGCCATTGCGACACCGATCCCAGCAAAAGTTAGCATATCCAAATCATTTTCATTATCACCAATGGCCATAATTTCCTCTTGTTTGATGTTTAATCTCTGTGCTAAATCACGGATTGCACGCCCTTTACTTGCCTCTTTATTTAGAAATTCAAAGAAAAATGGCATGCTATGAAGCATGGTATACTCATCGTATAGCTCAGCTGGAATTTGTAGAACAGCCTCTTTCAATAAGTCTGCTTTATCGACAAACATAATTTTACTAAAGGACGTCTTTGGCATCTCATCTAAAGGACAATATTGTAACGGCATCTGCGTTGCATAGGCATCAAAGACGGTATACTCACTAATCTGACGATTAGGAGTGTACATATGATTTCTGTCAAGGACATGCATCTTTAGCTTCAGCTTTTCCCCTAACTGAGTAATTTTAAGGAAATCAGCGTGGCTAAGAGTATGTTCGATCAAGGTTTTCTGATCGGAATTATGCTGAACTAAAGCGCCGTTGTAACTGATGGTGTATTCATTTTCTACATTTAGGCCAAGTTGCTCAACAAAAGGTAACATACCAATCATTGGACGGCCAGAACAAAGAACAATCTTAACTCCTTCTGCTGATTTTTTTCGTAAGGTATCAATGTTTTTTTGATGGAGTTGATGAGTTGAATCAATTAAGGTGCCGTCAATGTCGATGGCAATCAGTTTTATAGACAAAATAAAAAGCTCCTTTGGTAAACGTTTTTTGTGGTAGCATAGTTCTTTCTGAGACGTTACTGCCTGACGTAATAGACCTCTCAGACAAACAATTAAAATTTCTGGTGCTTGTAAGTCTGGTATTGATTGGGTTAAACCTATGAGAGACCCAATATATCTAATTAAGAGTATCAGATTATGGGCGTCTCAGGGCCCCATTATGAAGATAACCTGTAAACTCTGTGAATTCATCTGAGAATAAATTGGTTTTATCATTTTGTACCATTTCTTTGGGAAAGAAGAAGCGCTCATCACCATGAGTCTGACCTGCTAAAGCAGCTACAAGGTCACTGGCTTTTGATAATTCAATCAGACTGCCATCTTTTTCAATTAATTCAATCTGAGTTCGATGGTGTTTTTGATCAGGGCGATAGAAATCATATGGTAAATCATAGCTGGTATTAACAGCCGTATAGAAAGTTGGATTAAAACCGACTCTTTCGATAAGCAATTTTAACTCTTCAATTAAATCATCATCTATATCTGGTTGGAATCGAGCGGATTTAAATGGTCGACGGTTTAAGAAGCGAGCAGCTAGGTCGCTTAAAATTTGATCTTTATCATCTGTCCAAACAGTAAAGTAAGTGTTAAGGACTCCGTCATCCAATTTTAGGTAATCATCTAGGGAATAATTATCTTCAAAAAAAGGAATTAGTAAGCGTGAGTGGCCTTCATAATAGTGAGGATCTTCTTGATAGAGCAGGGTGCCTCTTTTTAGTAAATGATCGAGAATTACTTCCATAGCGCGAGAAACTGGGTGGAAATAAATTTGCATATACATTTGATAACGACTGACAATATAATCTTCTACAGCGTGCATTCCATTTGTCGAAAAGGTGATGCCTTCTTTGTAAGGGCGAATCACTCGTAAGATACGAGTCAAATCAAAGGTTCCATATTCTGTGCCAGTAAAGTAAGCATCTCGTAATAAATAATCCATTCGATCAGCATCAATCTGACTGGAAATCATTTGAACTACTTGAGGGTTCGGGTAATCTTTGCGAATAACGCTAGCGACTTTTTCAGGAAAGCCTTCTTCTACTTGGTTCAATATTTGAAAAACCTCTGTTTCTGGTGAGGTAATAATCATCATAGTGAATTCTTCATGATTGGTATTAAAGATTCCTTCAAAAGTATGGGAATAAGGTCCGTGGCCAACGTCATGGAGCAATGCGGCGCAAAGGGCTACCAAACGTTCACTGTCATCCCAGCCATTTTCCGGATCATCTTCAATCGAATAGTTCCGACGAAAAAGATCACAAATCCGTCGTGTTATTTCATAAACGCCAAGGGAGTGGCCAAATCGACTGTGTTCCCCACCGTGGAATGTAAAAGACGTGGTTCCTAGCTGTTTAATCCGTCTTAAACGTTGAAATTCTTTGGCATTAATTAAATCGAGAATCACTTGATGTTGGACGTGAATGTAATCATGGACGGGGTCACGAAAAACTTTTTCAATGGTAAGTTCCTGTTCTTTATAAGGGATGCTCAAGGTGTATCAACTCCTATCTGGATAATATCTGCATTGCGTCGAACCATCTTTTCAATGTTTTTTTCTAATTTAGCTGTTAATCCTTTTTTTAGTATAAAGGATTCAAGAGTAGCTAGTTGCAGCTGACTGTGACATGTGGAACGGAAAACCTCCATTATGCGGTCTTTAACGTCGTTGATTGTTAAAGGGGTTTCCAGTAAGTCGCTTAAATTGGCCATGGAATCGACTCTGACAGGTGGATAGCCATTTTGACCAAATTGCTCTTTTAATCCTTTTTGGTAAAATTTGCGAATCATTTCACCCCTTTGAGCTTGTGGCCCGTTTACACTTAGATAAATCATAACGGCTATGCCTTGACGAATTCGTCTTTGGGCGATGCCAGCAAATTTCCGTCCATTGATGCTCAAGTCATACTCGCCTGGACAATAAGAATCACTAATTTCTTTAGCTTCAATGATAACGGGAAAGTCAGAAAAACTGTCTTTTATCACCTGCCACATGATGTCGTAGGCTTCAGTAATACTGATTGTTTGATTCTCAGGAACAGGAATGATCAGTGAAACGTTTAAGATCCCTGCATCAGATACTACAGCTAATCCGCCTGAATTACGGGCAAGGTAACGATAACCATAGGCGTTTAAGATGTTTAACCCATCTGCCAGATAAGGCAATCGGGTATCTTTCATTCCCAGAATAACTGTTTTGTCATTTTCCCAAAAATGAAGAAAAGACTGTTGGCTGTCGCTAGCTTCATTTGTTAAAACGTCGGTATAAGCAAAAGGACTTAAAATATCAGACGCTGATGTCGATTGATTAAAGGTATAAAGGGGTGCTTGATTAAAAATAGTGTTAATTAATGTCATGTTATCATCATCTTTCTACGTGGAGACTTGCCAAAAAGGCACAAAAAAACTACTTCGCTTCTCATTATAAACGATTGAGCCTTAAAATGTGAGGATTTAAACTGGAAAAGCTTGGAATCTCAGGAAAGGTTAAACTTTCAGCTAAAATAAGGTCTGACTTGATAAATTCACTGAAAAACAGTACACTAATTTACATATGATTGGTAAGTGAACAAATGTAAAGTGGTTATTGCTCTTACAGCCTGAGATTGCTTAGAAGTAAGGGACATCGGACCAGCAAAGTAAAAGGAGAGCCGTTACTCTTACAATCTATGATTGCTTAGAAGTAAGGG
>NZ_CAUQJB010000044.1:0-28560 GCF_963518325.1 uncultured Vagococcus sp.
GTCTTCTTTTGGTTTGGAAAGAAATATGTCTTACCGAGAATAATTTTACACTAAGAATTACAACTTAAATATGATTATCAAACTAAGAAACTAGCATAAAACTACTATTGACCAAACTGCATATTTTAATTGGCGAGTTTCTCCTTACAGTGTTATGTTCTATGATCCATAAAGTTATAAATACTTTATTTGGCTAAACATTCTACTCTTCTATGAATACCGACTACAATGTAAAAGTAATAACAAAATTAATATATTGGAGGATTTCAACATGAAAATAATAAAAAAAGAATAAATTACAAAATCAGAAAGACTGGACTCGGTAAAAATTGCCTACGCTCGCGTATCAACTGCGGAAGATGCTAGGCAACACCAGAAATATGGCCTAGGCGTCCAAACAAGCTCCCTAGAACACTGTGACTATCTTTTTCAGGAAAGACACTCAGGGTCGGACGACAACCGCCCAGAGTTCAATAAGGCAATAGAATTAGCCAAGAAACTTTCCAAGGGAGGTCATGATGTAAGTCTAGTGGTCTACAAAATGGATAGGCTGGCCAGAAAAACCAGCACCTTGCTGCGGACTATAGAAGAACTCAAAGAACATAAGGTAGAATTTATCAGCATTAAGGAGAATATTGACACCTCTACACCATCAGGCATATTGTTCTATCAGATGATTTCAGTTTTTAGTGAATATGAATTGAATTCTCTCAAGATGAGAACCATAGAAGGCTTGCAACGAGCCAAAGCCCAAGGTAAGAAATTGGGCAATCAGGGATTACCAGAAAAAATAGAAGCTAACATCGTTCGACTATACCAATTAAATGAACTTCCTGTCAAAGAAATTGCTAAGAAATGTAAAGTAAGTGAAACAACTGTCTATAACGTCTCTCGTAGAAACAATCTAAATCGTCGAAACAGTGTAAAAAAACCTACAATTCATAATTAATCTATGGTATGATTTTGGTAACCAATACTTCAACAAACGAACGTTTGGTTTGGTTCTAAAACATATATACCGATATATTTCAAAGCACTGATTCTATAGGGTTATCGCCTTTTAGAATTAGTGTTTTTATATGAAAAAAACAACTCCATCATCACTGACAGAGTTGCTCCATTTCTAATCACAACTGTCGAAGAGCTCTAACGTTCTTCGCCATTTGTTTCAATGACTCGCTTATACCAAGAGAATGACTTCTTCTTATAACGCTGAAGCGTTCCGTTCCCATCATTGTCCAAATCAACGTAGATAAAGCCATATCGTTTTTTCATCTCACCTGTTCCGGCCGACACTAAATCAATACATCCCCAAGTTGTGTAGCCTAACAGCTCAACACCATCAAGACTAATCGCATCACTCATGGCTTGAATATGAGAAGATAAGTAATCAATCCGATAATCATCTTCAACATCATCATTCTCATCAGGCGTATCAATCGCACCTAATCCATTTTCAACTAAGAATAAGGGCTTTTGATAGCGTTGATAAATGTCATTTAACGTAATTCTTAATCCTAATGGGTCAATTTGCCAGCCCCATTCACTCGATGATAAATAAGGATTCTCCAATGAAGCAAACGCATTACCAGCTGTTTTTTCAGCTTCATCCGTTTGATCCGCAGTTACCCGAGAAGAATAATAAGAAAATGAGATAAAATCAACCGTGTTTTCCGCTAATAAGGTTAAGTCTTCTTCTGTAATATCCAACTCAATCCCTTTTCTTTCCCATTCTTTAATGGCGTATGAAGGGTACTTGCCACGCGCTTGAACATCAATAAAAAAATAATTCTCCATTTCCGCTTGTCTGACTGCCCAGACATCTTTGGGATTTGGGGTTTGAGCGTAAAAGACACCACCCGCCAGCATACAACCAATTTGCATATCAGGGTCAATTTCTTTAGCTATCTTTGTGGCAAGGGCACTGGCAACCAATTCATAATGAGCGGCTTGATATTTGACTTGCTCTTCATTTTCGCCTTCTTCAAAGCAAAGACCCGCGCCCATAAATGGCAGATGTAAAATCATGTTAATTTCATTAAAAGTCAACCAATATTTGACCATGCCTTTATAACGAGTAAAGATGGTTCGACATAAGCGTTCGTAACATTCGATTAATTTGCGATTGCGCCATGACCCATAGGTTTCAACTAAGTGCATTGGTACATCAAAGTGAGTAATCGTAATTAACGGTTCGATGTTATACTTCAAACACTCCTTAATCACATCCTCATAAAATTGCAGGCCCTTCTCATTTGGCTGTTCGTCATTGCCATTTGGGAAAATCCGTGTCCACGCCAATGAAAAACGGTAAACTTTAAAGCCCATTTCAGCAAATAATTTTATGTCTTCTTTGTAGTGATGGTAAAAATCAATGCCTCTTTTAGCTGGATAAACGTGTTCATCATCAAAGTTAAAATGCTTTCTTTTCCCAGCTAAAATCTCAAATCTATCAGGACCGATCGGCAACACATCAACGTTTGCCAGTCCACGACCATCTACATCATAAGCACCTTCGCACTGATTGGCAGCTGTCGCGCCACCCCATAAAAAATTCGTTGGAAAACTCATTTTTCTGCCTCATCTCTTAATTTTTTGCAGACACATACATCTTCGTTCTCTCATAATGATGAAAAACTTTCGACCGATTGTAGAGCAACCCATTTGATAAATAAATTTTTTCATTATTCACCAAAGTGGGATCACCAGCTTCCAGTCCAAATAATTCAGCATCCTCCTGAGATAATTTTTCAGCTGTCAGGTAGCGATCAGCAAAGCCAATTTTCAAGTGTAAATCACTTTCAATATAATCAAAGATAGAACCTTCAGCAATTTCATGGCCAATATAAGGAATGATTTCTTTGTTAATCATGGAATATTCAATCATCGTTGGCAAATCATCCACATAGCGAACTCGTTTAATATGATAAATAATCGTGCCCACCTTGGTTACCAATTCTTTGGCAATGTCTTCATCAGCCGCAATTTTTTCAATGGATATCACTTTCGCCGTCACTTTAGAATGATTGAACTGAGCCATACTTGACCGAATTTGCATCACGTCAATAGCACTTTCAACCGTGTTTTGTCTAATGTAAATACCGCTACCATGAACCCGGTATAGTCTGGCATTATCGACAAGCAAATCAATCGCATTGCGAATCGTATTACGACTTGCCCCGTAAAGCTCAATTAAGACATCTTCTGTGGGCAGTTTTTCCGTATATTTACCAGAGTTAATTGCTTCTTCAATTGCTTTCGCCACCTGTTTGTACTTTGTCAATCCGCACACCTCTTTTATTTATTTGCCATCTCTTCACTATGATACATAGAATCAAGTTTTTTTACAAATGGTAAATAGATAAGAACAGACTCTGCTAAGATTATCAGTTGAACAATGAGCCCTTTAACCCCACCTAACAGGAAGCCTGACACAAGAACAGGGGTTGTCCATGGGACAGTGGCAGCCTGAAACGGTGGCATAAAGCCAATTCGAATGGCAAAATAACAAATTAAGACCCCAACGATTGGGACTAAAACAAAAGGCACTAATAAAACGGGGTTAAAGACAATCGGTAAGCCGTAAATAACGGGTTCATTAATGTTAAAAATACCTGGTGTCACAGAAAGTTTAGAGATTTCTTTTAATTGGGCTGATTTTGCCACAAGTAGCGCCGCAATCAACAATCCTAAGGTAATACCTTGGCCACCAAATTTAACGTAGACATCGATCAGTTGAATCGTCATAATCTTAGCATTGCCACCTACGACTAATTCTTTACCAGCATTGACGATTTCTTGGTTGGCAGTTGCATTAGCGGTTAAGATTGGCCCCATAATACCCATCACAATATTCGGACCGTGAATCCCCGCCCAAAACATAATGGACATGATAAACGTCATAATCAAACCACCAGGCAAGGTATCTGATAGGTTTTGTAACGGCGTTTGTAAGACTTTAAAGATTAGTTCCGTTAAAGAAACACCTGCAAATTTATTTGACAAAATAAAGATAATCATTGAACCTGCCATAATAACCAGACCTGGAATTAAGGCTGAAAAAGCACTGGTCACACCAGCTGGAACGGTTTCAGGCATTTTAATCGTAATATTTCGTTTAAGGAAGAAAGCAAAGATTTTTGCGGTAATAATCGCCACTAAAATTGCCGTAATAACGCCATTGCCGCCGGTCCAATTTTTAGGAATAACCCCGCCAATTGATTCCCCAGCGTCGGTCACTTTAAATGAATCTGTCACAATTAAAAATGAGACAAAGGATAAAATCGCACTATTGAAGCCATTTACCTTTTCATTCTTCGCATAGGTATAAGAAATCGCAATAACAGCAACAATTGCTAAAACATCAAAGGTTGACCCTGATACTTGATAAAATGGTTCTTTCCAACCAGCGCCAAAAATACTCGCCATTAACTCTCCCCAAGCTGGTAACGGAAACTCAGCGACTAACAGGAATAATGATCCGACTAAGGTAACAGGCATCGTTAAAATAAAACCATCCTTGATTGCGATCATTGATTTCGTGTTCACCACTTTTAAAAATTTTTCTAAAACAATGTTAAAAAAATCTTTAATCTTTTTCATCATAGACACTCTCCTTTTCATTCCACTCTTTTATAATTCATACCAATGAATTATATTCAGGATACTCTATCTATGAGAAAAAGTAAACAAAAAAAAAGAGGTTCACCTAAAATAAGGCTAACTAACCCTGTTATCTGATCAATCAAACAAGACACGAACTCATTTACTGACCCGTGTCTTGTTTGATTCAATCCAGTTGGCAAGCTAACTCCTTGCTGAAAGTTCATTGATAAGAGTTGGCGTTGTTTGATACCTGTTTGCACCTGTATATCATTTACTCAAGGCAAACCCTTTTTCAACGAATTCTCTCAATTCCTTCTACAAGCAACTATTTTCTTTTACCCAAGCCACCTGTGCCAACAGCTCTTCATGACTTAAAGAGACATGAGGTTCATACTCCAGAACAATATCCCGACCTGGCGTATGGTTCCGATACAATTGGACAATCTCATCGTACTCAATTATCCCATCCGTTATGGAACGATGTTGATCTTGAAGGCCGTTATTATTATGGAAATGAAAGGCTTTGACTTGTTTTCCATATTTGATCATAAGAGGCTTAAGCCACATTCCCGTTAAAATAGCATGACCGATATCTATGATGACGCCTATCTCGGGAAAACGGCCAATCAATTCTTCAAATTCAAATAAGTCATACAACGGCTTTCCCTCAAGAGGATCGGCTAAATTTTCCACTAGAAGTGACACACCGTAATGCTTAGCCCGCTGTAATAAATACGCGATATTTTCTTGACTTGCCGCCTGATAAGTTGGCCGTTCTTCTTCAGAAAAACCTCTTTGGCTATAATGAAACACAATGTGTCGACCTTCATATTGGGCTGCCAGCGCCATCACTTTTTCGTAGCTGGCAAATAAATCAGCTTGAGCCTGACTGCCAGGTAATGCCGCGCCTTCGACTCCTACATAAGGACCATGAAAACTAACGCCGCAGCTTAGCCTTGGCAAAAGATTAACCAAACGCTTCCAATAAGCTTCATCATGGGTAAAAGCGATTAACTCGACCCCCAATACCGGATCGTTTTTCTGGTCAATCCATTGAGCAATAGCTTCCATCTCCTCCATCTCACCAATTAATGTACTAATTGCGATCATTCACTTAGCTCCTCTCTTTCCAAGTCACTGGGTAACCTAAGGAACGATTGGTTTTACTGTCAAAAAAGTGCCATTTTTGTGGGGTAAGCCGCCAGTAGACCTGCTCCCCTTTTTGATAACGCTTTTCAGCAATAATCCCAATCATCTCTGCTTCCACATCAAAATAATAACCGACCCGATTGCCATAATCTTCCACATATTTAATCGTAATGGGGACGGCCGCGTTCCCTGCTTTTTTAGTCAGACGAACATCTTCCGGCCTTATGCCCATTTTAATTTTAGAATGAGGGTATCCCTTTAGTTGTGCCTGCCAATCTTCTGGTAAGGGAATAGCCTCACTCCCTAATTTCAGGTGAATTCCCTCTAAGGCTACTTCCATAATATTCATGGAAGGAGAACCAATGAACTTAGCCGTAAAAATATTGGCTGGACGGTGATAGACATTGTGTGGGGTGTCTAGCATCTGCAGAACCCCCTCATTCAATAAGGCAATGCGATCGCCGATGGTCATGGCTTCAATTTGATCATGAGTCACATAAACAAAGGTTTGGCCGTACAGTTCGTGAATATTAACCAACTCTTTTCGTGCCTGACCCCGTAACTGGGCATCTAAGTTGGACAAAGGCTCATCTAATAAAAAGAAATCAGCCCGTTTAACCACCCCACGAGCCAAGGCCACACGCTGACGTTGACCACCAGATAAATCCTTTGGTAGTCGTTCCTCCAACCCTTCTAATCCCAAAATCTCAATGGCATCTCCAATTTGTTTCAATGCTTGGCTTCGAGGGACCTTGTTGATCCGCAACCCGTAGCCGATGTTCTCTTTAACTGTCATATGGGGAAAGAGGGCGTAATTTTGGAAAACCATGGCAATGCTGCGATCACCACTGTCCACCTCATTGACCACTTCACCATTAAGTAACAGCTGGCCACTACTGACAGTTTCTAATCCACTAATCAGTCGCAGAAGAGTTGACTTGCCACAACCAGAAGGTCCCAGTAATATCATCCGCTCCCCTTTTCGTATGGCTAAATCTAAATCATTGATAATTATCGTATCACCATAGGTCTTGGTCACACCGATAAACTCGATACTATTCATCTTGTTCACTCCCTCCTATCCCTTGATTCCCGATTGGCTAAAGGTCTCAATAATATACCTTTGGAAAAAAGCATAGAGCCCTAATGGCAACAGCATCGTCATCACTGAAATGGCCATGGCAACTGGAATATCCGTGCCACCTTCGGCACTAACGAACAATTGCAGTGCCAGTGATAAGGTGTAATTGGCCTCACTTTTTAAAATCAACGCAGGCCAGACATATTCATTCCATGAGTTAATAAAAAAGATGATCCCTATGGACATAATCGCTGGTTTAATCAAGGGTACCACTATCGACTGTAGGATTTTCAAATGAGAGGCCTTCTCCAGTTTGGCAACTTCTAGCAGCGACTTTGGCACCCCCCGCATATGCTGACGCAATAAAAAGATTCCGGTGGCATCAGCCAATTGAGGTAAAGCCACCCCTAGGAGCTGATCCCGTAATCCTATTTTTGAAATCGTCATAAAATTAGGAACCATGGTAACGGTAAATGGAATAAAAATGGTGCTAATTAAAATAAAATACATGACTTGCTTGCCTCGAAACTCAAAAAAAACGAAACTATACGCCGCAAAGACTCCTGTGACTATTTTAAAGACCGTCACGATCGTCGCGATAATAAAGGTATTAACCGTAATTCTAGCAAAAGGAATTTTTGCCAACACATTAGCGTAAGCCTTAAACGTAACCTCCTTCGGCAAAAGACTCAGCCCACTGTTAACCGCTTCGTTTAAAGATTTAAATGACGTCATTAACGCAAAAATCAAGGGATAAATAAACAACAGCACCACCAAACAAAAGAGTAGATGCCAAAGCATGTCGTTCCTGACCTTAATTTTCATAGTAGACCCCTTTCTCAACATACTTAAACTCCAGTACTAGTAACAAAACAAACAGGGATAAGGTCAAAATCGATAGAGCCGAAGCTTTACCGGTGTTATAATAACCAAAGGCTTCTTGATAAACGCCGTAAATAATATTAGAACTGGCGTTATTTGGTCCCCCTTGAGTCAAGACTTTAATCGGCGTAAAGACATACTGCAACCCTTGAACCATACTCATGATAAAGACATAAACCGCCGTAGAGGAAGTGAGTGACATGACAATTTTGCTGAAAATGTAGCGATTAGGCGTTTTTTTTAAACGAGCCGCTTCGATCAATTCAGTGGACACATTTCCCATACCAGACAACAACACTAAAAAGTTATAGCCAAAGGTTTTAAAAACGGCTACCAAACTAATGACCACAATCACCAGCCCATTGGTTTTCGACCACGCTGGCAGAATCACGCCCACCTCAGCAAGCAATAAGCCTAGAGGGCCTGATACTGGATTAAAAAGCCACTGCAGGATAATCGCTCCAACTACTAGAGATATCAAGCTAGGCATAAATAATAAGATTTTATAGATTCCCTTGCCACCTTTCATGACAAAGGTATTAACAAAAGCAAAAACATAAGGCACCAGAAAGTTAAGCACAATCAGGATCACCAGATAAAGAGCCGTGTTAGCAAACAATTTCAAGGTAACTGGATCTGTCAGCACCTCGAGATAATTGGCTAACCCAACGGGCACTTTGATTGGTGCGACCATGTTCCACTTTAAGAGACTTAAATAAATCGTATAGACCAGTGGCCAAAACATAAATAACAGGAAGGCCAAACTAGCCGGTGTGATAAATAACCAAGGAAGCCATTTTTCCTTGACGGGTTTCACTGCCACAATCATCACCTTCTTTCCTTATTTCAGCCAACCATTAATCTCGTCTTCAGCCTGTTTTAAGGCCTTCTCAACACTGACTGTGCCATCCAGTATTTGGTCACGGGTATTGGCAAAGAGTTGCTCAGCTTGTGCGCCAACATCATCAGGAAAAGCGACCCACGAGTGAATCTCAGCCATTTCTTTAAAGGCGATACCAAAAAGCTCATTCTCTTCAATATAGCCCTTTAACCCTTCTGGATCAGTGGCAACTTCTTCACGAGGAGGTAAATAGCCAGTATTTTCAGACCACTTGGCCAACCACTCTGGTTCCATCATAAACTTAATAAACTGCCAGGCCGCTTTCTGTTCCTCAGGTTCTTTGGCCATAATCGGTAAGAAATTCCCGCCTGCTGGAATTCGTCGTTCTTTGCCCGCAAATACCGGAAACGTCCCTCCTTTTAGTTCGAACTCAACGGCCCTTTGAATGGTCCCAATTTTAGCACTGGTACCTAGAAGCATGCCCACCTTGCCATTACTAAAGGCTTGAATCCCTTCATCTGCCCCCATGTGCAAGGCGCTTTTATTCTGAACCATATCCGCCAACAGCTCATAAGCCTGAATGGCTTCTTTTGAAGCAAAGGAAGCTTTGCCATCAGTCAATATCCGAGCACCATTGCTTTCCAATAGACCTTGGATGGCCCAGTTATCCGCGTATTCCTGCATGTAAAACCCAAAATTACCGGTCTTTTGCTGAATGATTTGTGCCAACTCCCGGACCTCTTGCCACGTCACAGGGGCCTTTGGTTCAAGTCCCGCTTGCTTAAACAAATCTGCATTGTAGTAAAGGATGGGGGTACTGATGGCATAGGGTAATCCAATTTGCTTGCCGTCCACTTGCCCCAAAGATAAAATATTTGGTAAAAAGGTCTCCTCCAAGTACCTTTTGTCCTCAGGTACTTGATTTTCCACTAACGTTTCTGGGTCAACAAACTCAAAATTATCAGCAAAATAGTTGATATAGTTATACCCAATCATCGCAATCGAAGGCGCTTCACCGGCAGCGACTTCAGCTTGTAAATTCTGCATCAGCCCTGGGTACATATCCGGGTTATAAACTTCTGTGACGTTGATCTCACTTTGACTGTCATTAAACGCTGCCACCATCTCTTTAATCACCGGTGCACCAAAATTTTCCGAAAAAACATGCCAAAAACTAACTTCCACCATCTTCTTTTCTGGTTTAGCGTCGCTTCCACTGCAACTGCTTAAAACCAGGACTGATACCAGTAATAGCATCAGCTTGGTTAATCTCTTGAGATTCATCTTACTTTCCTCCTATCGTTCAAAACACAACTGACCAACAACATTATTCCTGACTTAGATCGGCAATTCTCCTGCTTTCGCGAAAAGCAGAAGATCACCAACCTGTAACCAACCATTGTTTTCAACCTCAAACAAGTCTTCCTCTCAGAATAAAACCTCTCTAATAACTATTGGCTATATCGTGTAGTCTGCTTTGGCGCGTTAAGTTATATCCCACTTAGTGATAAGTGATTGAGGTCGACACTGCTTAAGTCACGACAGTAACACTGGCCTTTCGTTAAACAAACCACAACACTTAATCTGTCCTTCTTGCGAGAATTAGTGGCCAACGCCTTCTCAAAACGACAAAAAACGACATCAGACTGTCTTGTCTAACGTCGTTTACCAACTAGATTAAGAGTTTAATCAAACTCACCGCTCATCACCTGATCTCCAATTAAATGCCTAAATAAGCCTAGGCATTCTCCATCTAAAAAAAGGACTGGAAAAAAACGCTTTATTTAGGTACAATAAAGGAGCCGGCAAACAATGCGGTCAAGGGTAAAACTGATCGACTAGCTTGTATAGTCTGGTCAGGCTTCATGAGATGGCTCTAACCATCTCATGAGGCCCCTTTTTATTTAATTGCTCATGGCTATATTAACAGGGTCATTGTAATATAATATGTAAGCGATGTCAAGGCTGTTTTGCGTAAAATAACGGAAAAATTAATTGGAGGTACGGGGCTAAATTCTGGTTATTAGTGGAGTCTTTAAATCAGCAAGAATCGTGCCATAATGAGATTTCCAGCTGAATAAAAAGAATCGCATAACGTTAGAAAAAGTTGATCACTGAGTTGTTTTTGTAGGGGGTGTTAGTTTAAGTCGGGAAAGCACGATGATTAATAGGGATCACTTCTGTCAAAAACTATCAACTATACACATCCGTCAAATAAGTCGAACAGACAGTTCCACTGAGCCGCCCACAATCACGCACAAAGAGTGGTGCTTTCAGCCCTTTTTCAGCTAGAAGTTTAACGGTTAATCGCCTTCAATTCTTAGTGCTTTACTACGATGACCCTTATCTCTAACGAATAACGGCAGCAATTAGCGGCAAGGGACATCGAAGAGCGTTTAAAATGTGTTGAGATCAAAGGGAAGTCTCGTGATGATGTAACAGGAACTAGCTAGCAATTGGTTAATAGCTTAATTTTATAAAATAGCCCTACTGTAAAGTAACCTCATCATTTTTTTCTACTAAAAGCATGTGATTGATTCACACTATCGCACAATAAATAAGAGTCCTGCAAAGAATGATATCTTTGTTGAACTCTTATTTATTACAACTTCTCAATCACGTCACGGCTTAAACCGCTGGCTTTCATGATTTGTTCCATCGGTACACCTATTTCTTTTAAATTTCTGACCATTTGCAGTTTGCCTTGTTCTATACCTTGTTCTCTACCTTGCCCTATTCCTTCTTCTATGCCTTGTTCTCTACCTTGCTCTAAACCCAACTTCATCCCACGTCTCTCACTATTACGCAACATCCACTTTTGGGTTTCATGGGCTTTTTCTGCTGCATTCACCATTTCCAATTCCCTTCCGGTGTCCGCTATTCCTAAGCGGTAAATCGCCAAGGATAGAGGACCTTTCGTCTACTCCGAGTTATTGCTTCTGTTACAACTTCTCAATCACGTCACGGGTTAAACCACTGGCTTTCATCATTTGCTCCATCGGTACGCCTATTTCTTTTAAATTTCTGACCATTTGCAGTTTGCCTAATTCTATGCCTTGTTCTCTACCTTGCCCTATTCCTTCTTCTATGCCTTGTTCTCTACCTTGTTCTATTCCTTCTTCTATGCCTTGTTCTCTACCTTGTTCTATTCCTCGTTCTATACCTTCTTCTCTACCTTGTTCTATTCCTCGTTCTATTCCTTGTTCTATTCCTTGTTCTATTCCTTCTTCTCTACCTTCTTCTCTACCTTGTTCTATTCCTTCTTCTCTACCTTCTTCTCTACCTTGCTCTAAACCCAACTTCATCCCACGTCTCTCACTATTAAGCAACATCCACTTTTGGGTTTCACGGACTTTTTCTGCTGTATTCACCATTTCCAATTCCCCTCTCGTCAAATTTTGGCGACGAACTTGCTCACAGGCGTCTTTAATGTAATCTGGGGCATCTGGTCCGACCTTTCCTTTTAAGAAAAAGTCAACCCAATGATTAATATTTGATGCCATGTTCGTCTTTTTACCTAACTCAAAAAACGTAATAATCAGTATCTCTGCTCCCTTTTCATCTAAAAATTTACGGTTGCCTCGTTTACTACGGAGGACAAAATGATCGACGGGAAACTCATCGTCAAACAGCATGAAATTCAGAATATTGATGCTGTGTATGGGTTCCAGCGAATCGTACTTTGTTTGCTTAGTCGGTAAGTTCCTTTGATTGACTTTGCCATACATGGCTCGATAGCGCTCGGCAATGTAATAAAACAAGCGGCGGTTAAAATAGCCTTGTGGCGCAACTTGAAGCTCAATGGTAATCTGACGACAATCGGGCAATGTGGCGGCAAGATCTACTTCCGTGTAATTAAGGTTATTTTTCTCTTTATTTTTACTATAGGTATCGACGTTATAAGGGTCGATTACTTTGACTGATTCCGCATTTATTCCGGCAATGTCTTTCAAAAATCCCATGATAATGTGACTGTTTGCTTGTGTGGCAAACACTTTTTTAAACAAAACATCGTTTAAAGGCGTGACTTCTTTCTCTTTAACTTGAACCATACATCACCTCTTTATCCTGGTTCAATACTGCAGCGACATCAGGACAGTTGGTTTTGTTTACCTTGATTATAGTGCCTCCATTTACCTTTGACAACTCCTTTGCATCAGTGACACTTGTTTTTTTATCCACTATTGACAGCGATTACAAATACCTAAATCAAGAAAACAACAAAACACGACAATGGGCTTACGCTCTAACACTTTTATTGTACTAAATTCCGTTCGTTTTTTCTATCGTTTTTTCATTTTTCAAATAAAAAATTTTTACGATATACCTCCCGTAAAATAATCGAACAGATAGTCCCACTGAGCCACCCCCACAATCACTTACAAAGAGTGAGACTTTCAGCCCTTTTATAGCTAAAAGTTTAACGGTTGATCGCCTTCAAATCGAAGTCTCGTGAAGATGTAACAAGAACTAGCTAGCACTAAACCACTCTAGGAATCGGCTACCTCTTACTTGATCAAGTTTTGCACTCACCTACTAACTTTAAGTAAAACGTGATTCTCAACACTCACTTAGCCACATTATCACGAAAAAACCTTGCTTCTTTAAGTTCTCCTCCCCCCATTAGGCAAGCATATAGAACCAAATCGTGTCATATGCATTTCTCAATATTTCTGAAAAATATTGGCAATGACCGTCTAAATTAGATACAATAATTAAACAACGACTCATGACAACTATTAGAAAAAAAGGTTGGTGCTAATCCATGCTAATTCACGAACATGTTGATGTTGACCAAGACATCATGGCAAAAGTTTTTTCGTTTCAAAATGACCAGTTCAAAAAAATCATTCCCATGCATTTTCATCAGAGTATTGAAATTATTTATTGTGTCAACGGATCTTTATTCGTTGAGGTTGAACAACAATCTTATATGCTTCAAGCTGGTGATATCATTGCCCTAAATCCCAATGTCCCTCATGAAACAAAAAGTACGGTAAAAAATGAAGTCTTTGTTCTGCAAATTAAATCCAGTTTTTACGATAATGAAAAGGAAGTATTAAAATTGAATACCACCACTGACTGTTTGGATGATGCCCTAATAGATCAGTTACGTGAACAAATTGTCAGTATTTATTTTACCAATAAACGAAAAGCACCTCACTATCAGTTCCTGATACAAAGTAAATTAGCACTGATTAAGTATCAGTTGGCCACCCATTGTTTAGTTCCCATTGAAAAAAATAAAAAATGGCAGCAACCAAAAACCGTTCAAAAATATTCTATCATTATTAGTTACATAAAAGACCACATTACTGAAGACATTACCCTTGCTCAGATTTCTCAGGAAGTGGGCTATACGGTCCCTTACCTATCTAAGTTGTTTAAACAATTTACAGGGATCACCATCATGGACTATGTGAATAAATTAAGGCTAGAGCAAGCTATTTACTTGATGCGAACGACCAATAAAAAATTAATCGACATCTCATTTGAAGCAGGCTTTCCTAATCCTAAATCTTTTCGAAAATGTTTAAAAGACGAATTTCAAGTGACGCCTCAAGACTATTTAAAAACGATGGATTCCACTCCCCTTAGCTAAACCGCCGTTTGACAGAGACTAATGTTGAATAGCGGTTTTTCTACCGCTTTTAGTCCATTGAACATAACCTTCACGCTTCCTTCAAAAAAGTCATCAAACGTCCTAATTTAAGTCATCAAAGGAACTGACTTGTTAACGTTACCATTATATAATTAACTTGCAACAGGCTTATAGATGGCCCCATACATCTAAATAACCCATAAAAAGGAGTTGTTTCACCATGATACAAGAGGAAGTAGCATTAGGAATCGCCCATCACTATCTGAGCTCAGCTGAGCATACTGGATCAGATATAACATCCTGGTATGATCAGGAATACCCTTTGGCATACGTCATTGCTCAACAGCCAGATATTCCCCTTCAAGAGGGGGTCGAAAGCACTCCACAAGCAGAGAGGGTGTCCCTTGCTATGTCCTCCCTGGTAGATTCTTCTGTTAAAATGAGAGGTCTCGGAACCTCACTAGATGGTGCCTCCGTTCATCATTTAATGACAATGACTGCCGAACAGCGTCGTAACTTCCTTACCACACTGATAGATCCCGTTAATGGATCTGGCTTCACACAATTTCGCTTAGTTATTGGTACAAGCGATTTAAATGCCATCGAACAAGATCTTTTTTCTTATTATGATATCATTCCAAATGGGGCACCTAATTGGGAAGAGGATTTCTCCATCCAACCAGATATTGAAATCGGTTTAATTGAGGTACTCAAAGAATTACTTACCTTAGCAAAAGACTTCCAAATTGAGGATGAGATAAAATTCTTGGGCTCACCTTGGTCTCCTCCAGGTTGGATGAAAGAAAAATTTTCTGAGACTGAAGTCAATAATGACTTAAAACTGATTAGCGGCTTTATCAAAGACGATCACTTAGAGAATTGGGCAATTTACTTGAGACGCTATGTAGAAGAATACGCCAAACTAGACATACCGATTCATGCCCTAACGCTCCAGAATGAACCTGGCCTCGTTAATAAAACCTATCCCAGTTGCATTCAAACAGGGGCCCAGCAAGCTAAAGTCGCTAAATGTTTAAGAAAAGAATTAGCCAACAGCACGATTCTACAAGAAAAAAATTACCAGACTGAATTATGGGCCTGGGATTATGGAACGGAGTTACCAACACCCGGCAGCGGGATTATCCCTGAATTTAATGTCGACGAGTTTTTAGAAAGCTTGGAAAGTGTGGATCCAGGCTTAAGCCAGTTCGACGGAATCGCCTTTCACGGATACAATTACCTTTCTTTGATTCAAAGAAAAATCAAAGAAATCAGCGAGCGATACCCGGATAAAGCGATTCATCTTACTGAAGGAATGGAGAACGGCACTCTTGGAGCCAATCGAATCATCATCAATCTACGCCAAAACTGCTCCTCCTTCTATCACTGGGTGACGTGTTTAGATCAGGACGGGCGGCCTAATGAATGGGAAAATTCCCCAAATATGGTCTCTTGGAAAACACTAAATGTCGCCTTAGCCATCCATGATAGTGAGACATATTGGTTCTTGCCAACCAAAAATGCCATGGGTCAAATTGCTCGCTTTGTCAGACCCGGATATGAAATGATTCCGACAGAATCAGATATCAGCCTGATGGAAAATGTCGCTTACTATGATAGGCGACACAACAATATCATTTGGATCATTTCCAGTGACTTAACAAGTCAAACAATTCTTTCAATTCCGACCATAAACGGGCAACAGTTCCATGTCACTCTCCCAGGACACTCCATCTCCACTCTTATCTTTAGCGCTAAAAATTAAATCCAAAGAAAAAAACAACTAAATAGTTGTTTTTTTCTTTGGACCACTGATAACTCATTCAATTTCTATACATAGCTTAGTTCGAGATGTAAAGGCGTCTCCTCAACGTTCCTTCCCACAAACAACGTGAAGGCCCCTGGTTCGATGATTGCTTCGCCCTGATTATCAAAGAATTCAAACTCTTTTTTGCCTAACACAAAGTCAATGGTTTTAGACGAATGAGCTTCCAGAAACACACGTTTGGCTGCTTTTAGCTCTTTTAAGGGCCGAACAATACTGGCGGTCTCATCCTTGATGTAAAGCTGGATAATTTCTTCACCATCGATTTCGCTGACATTTTCAACTAATACCTGAATTATGACTGATTGATCTCCATTGACAGTCAATCTGGAACTGTTAATTGAGCGATACTTAAACTCAGAATAACTTAGCCCATAACCAAAAGGAAACAGCGGCCGATTACTTTCGTCAATGTATCGTGACGTGAAACGATGATTGTCATCTTCAGACTTAACTGGTCTCCCAGTCCGATAACCGTTGTAATACACCGGGATTTGCCCTTCTGATCTGGGGAAAGACATGGTTAACTTACCACTAGGATTAGCTTTTCCACTTAAAAGATTTGCCATAGCAAGGCCTCCCATTGTCCCTGGATACCAGCCATAAAGTAAGGCATCAACGTGAGCCAAAATCCCCGTTAAATTATTCGGTCTACCAGAATAGACAATACCTATCAGTGGTTTTCCTAACTCTTTTAAGGCATGTACTAACGCCTCTTGAGACTCAGCAAAAGCTAAACTGGTTTTTGAACCGGCTTCACCACTTTCTAAAATATGCTCACCCAAAGCCACCACAATGGTATCAGCAGATTGAGCTACTTCCAACGCCTCAGCTAATAATGCCTCTTTGCTTCTTACAGGTGAATGACTAACCCCTGGCTTAATATTGGTAGAAAATCCTAATCTGTCCATCTCTTCAATCAAGGGTGCTCCTTCTACACAAAGGATCTCTGCCTGATCAAAAACCTGATTCATTCCTGCTTTAAGTGTCACGGTTTTCGAGGTGTCGCCATTAATTGCCCACATCCCTAAGGTGTTGGGATTATCGCCATAAGGCCCAATAATCGCAATTTTTCCTTTATTTGCCAAAGGTAATACCCCATTATTTTTGAGTAAGACAGTTGATTTTTCTGCCAACTCCAACGCCTTTGTAAGATGACACGCTTCAGCAGTCGGTGTAGTCTCATCCGTCAAGCCACGATAAGGATTTTCGAATAAGCCTAAATCATTTTTTAATTCCAGCATCCTTAAGACAGCTTGATCCACAAGCTCAATTGGCAGCTCTTTAGCTTCCACTAATCCTTGTAAGTGATTGGCGTAAACCGCCGTTTTCATATCGACATCGACGGTGGATTCAAGCGCCATCAGAGCCGCTTCTTCTGGACCGGCAGCATAACCATGTGTGACTAATTCTTCATTGGCGGCATAGTCCGTAATAAGTAATCCTTTAAACCCTAACTGATTCCTGAGAACCTCGCGATTTAACCAACTATTGCCAGTACAAGGCACACCGTTTAATGTATTAAAGGCCGTCATAACTAGCTTGACATTCGCCTCCACCGCCGCTTTAAAGGCGGGTAGATACTGCCCATAAAATTTACTTAAAGACATGTCAACACCGTTGTAGTCTCGTCCACCTTCTGCTGCCCCATAAGCCGCATAATGCTTGACACAAGCGGCTAGTTTTTTAGGTTCAATAGACGTGGCATGCTCTCCTTGCAATCCTTCAACCACACTTTTACTAAACTGTGAGCCAATATAGGGGTCCTCACCTGGTGCCTCCATGACACGCCCCCAGCGGGGATCTCTCACTAAGTCCACCATTGGTGAAAAAGTTACCTGCTGACCTGCGTAATACGCTTCCTCAGCTGAAATAGCCGCACTTTCTTTTATCAGGTCAAAATCCCAGCTACAGGATTGGGCAATGGGTATGGGAAATATTGTGTTAAAGCCATAAATAATATCAGTCATAAACACTAAAGGGATTTTATGACGGCTTTTTTCTAAATAAGTCTGCTGCAAAGTTTTTATGGCTACAGGATCCAAAACATTCAACGCGGAGCCTGTGTGATAGATATCATACTCATCATGGAGGCCAATTTTTTGAGAAGGTCCCGTTTCAGTGGTGTTTAACCTTTCGTCGAAAAAATCACCTGATAATTGTACCAATTGACCTATTTTTTCTTGTAACGTTAGACTGTCTAATAAATTGATTAACTCAGATTTCTCCACTAATTTCCTACTCCTTCAGCTTTTAATTCGATTTTGTCGGCCACCTTGACAAAAGGGTACCAGAAAGCCGCAATCACGACAATTAATAAAACTTGAAGAACGGCAATTTTCCATCCCCCTTGTAGGAAGGCACTGACAATAATCGGCGTTCCCGTTGGTGTACTAACACCAATGGGAATTGGCACCAGACCTGTCACTGTGCAAAGATAGGCAATCGATAAGCCAATCACATTACTCAAGACAAATGGAATGGCAAATATGGGATTTAAGACCAATGGCATCCCAAAAATGATCGGTTCGGTAATATTGAAAGCTGCAGGTACGATGGACAGCTTTCCTAAGGTTTTATAGCGCTGACTTTTTGCCAGCAACAACATCATAGCCGTTGAAATTCCAAATCCACCTGGTGTATAGGTTGTGAAAAAGGCAGTGGAAATGATATTTGGCAGTTCTTGACCGGCTTGATAGGCAGCTAAATTTTCCATTCCTAAGGGCATCCAAATCGGCAGCATCACCGAGAGAACCACCATTGATCCGTGAATGCCAAAAAACCAAAGAACTTGACTGAGAACCGCCACAACTAACAACCCACCAAAGGTGCCGCCAAGTGACGTCAAGGGCTGTTGTAAAATAGAATAAATTAAAGCATGAACGGATCCATAAGGGGTTAAACTAAACAAAAAGGCAACCACTGTGGCAAAAAGTAAAATAACGATACCAGGGATTAAGCCTGAAAAACCAGCGGCAATATTTTCTGGAACAGAATCTGGCATTTTAATAACCCAGTTCTTCTTGATAATAAACTGATAAATTAGGCCGACTAACATCCCAAAAATAATAGCGGTAAACATCCCCATTGAACCATAATACGACAGGGTATCAACCACAATCGTTTGAACGACTGCTTCGCCCTCACCTGGAAATTCTTTTAAGGGGGTTAAAATCAAAAAAGTAACCAGTGATAAAACGCCACCCACAACTGCCTGGGAATTATTTTTTAATTTTAAGTAACAATACGTGATTGAGAAGGCTATAAAAACGCCCATAAGTGAATTTGTATAGGTGCCAATCATTCCCAACTGCTTACCGAATGTCCCTAAAAAAGAAAAATTGGACAGCAAAATAGAAAAAGACCCTACAATGGTAATTGGTAATAACATCATCAGTGAATTCATCACCGTCTTTAACACAATGTTATTACCTAGTCGAGTAAAAACAGGTTGCAACTTTTGATTGAAAAAATCTTCCATTTTTTTCATACTATCTCTCCTTTATGATTAATGTGTTCTAATCAAGTATAGGATAACGCCTTCATTTATGTCGCTCCTTTTTCTAATTTAAATAGGGGCAAATATTAACATTTTATCCGCTTGTTTATTTTAACCACAGATAAAAAATAAACAACAGGTCATGTCACCACTTCTATCACGTGGTTTCCTCAATATTTCAAAGAGGAACATAAGGTCTTATATTAACTTATGCATAAACTAGTTAATTTAACATATCCAACTAACCATTCGTTATACCTCGCTTTACGAACTACTTTAGCTGATTGACGTATCTCTGTCGATAGTGATGAGGTGATAAGCCATAATTTTTTTTGAAGGCATTGTAAAGAGATTTTGACGAAAAGCCATTATTAACAGCAATTTCCAAGACAGTTAAATCAGTATTAATTAATTGAAGATAAGCCGATCGCAAACGCAATCCATTCAAATAATCTGAAAAGGTCATTCCCATACTTTTTTTATACAACCTTGAAAAGTAAGATGGATTGTAACCAAATTCTTTCGCCACTTGTTTTATTAATAAGTTACTACGGTAGTGCAAGCTAATATAGTCATTGATCTCTGTTAGTTTTTTTAGATATTTAACTGATTGTATCTCAGCCACAGATACAATCGGCAGAACCCATTCTTCACACAACAGGGCCAACACTTCCAATATCTTGGCTTTTACCAGTAAATGGTGATAGACGGATTCTCTAAAAAAATGAGTTTTAATCAAACTAAATAAGGTTTTCAACTGTTCAGTGATTCTTCTGGGACGAAAATCAAATTGGAAGCCTTCAAAATAGTCTCCTTCGGTCACTTCTTTTAAATACGCCAGTGGAAATTGAATGACTAAAAAATCACCTGCCACGATGCCTTGAGTTGAATGACTGACACTTGAATTAATGAAAATACAATCGTTGGGAGCCAACTGATATGTCCTGTTGGCCATTTTAACTTCCATCACTCCGGAAAAACAAACGATCAATTCGCCATTTTCATGCCAATGAGAGCCTATCAAACGATCATTGTTATTTGTCTTAAACGTGAAAATTTTATAAGGGTAATGACCAGAACATTCAATTTTCTCATAACTATGGGCCGAATAGGAAGAATAAGCCATTATTTACTCCTTTAATCAACTATACTTTATCCCAAGTCTATTAATCATTTTATTATTTGTCAATCAATATGAATTTCCTTTTGTTATTTAATAAATTCGTTTTACTTCCACTTATAACAACATTTAGGCTAATTTAAACATCTAGACCTGCTAAAGCGTGGACATTAGCTAATCACGGTTGGCAAAACATGGGAGATGACCATTCGCTATGACAGTACCTTTTCGATTGCCTTAGTCTTGGCCGCTTTCGCCTTTATCGGCCACCTGTGCTATAAGACGATTGAAAATGAGCGAATTCTTTTAGGTACCGACTTTAACCATGTCTTTACTCCCAGTTGCTTTATCACCATCCTACTGATCATCTTTATTCATCAACCTTTATTAGTGGCCGGCAGTCAATTAATCACTATTGTTGCTTTGCTTATTATGAACAGGCTTTTAGATTAGTTACCATGACAACCTGTGGTCCATAAAAAAACTATTTTGTTCCTTTGGAAAGGCTATCCTGTTTGAGCTAAGATAGCTTTTTTTTAATATCCATTTTAATAATTTTTCACGTCATAAGGATGTAAATGTTTGACTTGAAATAGTGAAATTGTGATAATTAATTCATAAAAAAGGAATGGAGCATTCATATGGATAAATTAATCACTAACTATCATGTCACCGTCACAAAAGCATTGTTAGGTTCCCTGATTGTCGGATTAGGTTTCTTTTTAGCTACTACTTACATCAATCCACTTATTTCAGCTTTAGCGCCTTTTAGCATGATGATCATGAGCGCCATTGCTTTTGTTGTTGTTTATGGCCCTAAACACTTCTTGGACCTCTTTAGTAAACCGAATGATCCAAAAGGAAATATCAAAAATTTCTTTAAGTATTTTATTCTAACGGCGGTTTTAGGCATGTCACTAGGAATCTTACTTAACTTGTTATTTCATAATTCGTTAGCAGCTAATCCAGAGGCTGGCAACTTAGGAGTCATCATTTTAAAACTGCCGTTTATGCTCTTAGGCGAAGAACTTCTCAGCTTTTTCTTTTTATTAGTGATTGCTAACCTAGTCTATAAAAAAACAGGCAATCGACCTAAAGCTGAGCTTGTGGGAATCATCCTGAGCAGTATTATTTTTGGTTTAATGCATTACACCACATACTACAATGGCAATATAATGGTTACCCTGCTACATGTTATCTTGGTTCAAGGATCTGCCCGTGTTGCGTTTAATATTAGCGGCTTGAGAGCCAATTCCATCTGGCTTCCTTTGCTGATTCACATTGTCTACGACTTGATTTTCCTTAGTTTCAGTTAAATGAGTGGTAGTTTGAGATAATTGGCTAAGAGATTTTTTCTTGGCTTTTTATTTTGCCCTGATTAGACTCTTGTCGTTTTTTTGGGTTCACTTAATTATGAAACAGCCATTGGTATGCTATGATAAGCTTACCAATGAAAAACAATAGAATTAATTTATTAATGAGCCTATCTTCTCCTTTTCTCTTTGTTTATTTTGTAATGTACCTAAGCTTCTTTTTTCGATCAATCATCTTGTGTCACAGAATGAATCAGTGGTCATGGAATGTTGAACTATGTAAACCTAATGGGCTTATCATGCCATCCGGCTACTGGGTTTATCCGTGACAGACACCTTCACTGTTTTTCTTCACTATACACACACTATGATCAGTTACAATTATCTAACAATTACGGAGGTTATTATGGAAAATATCAGACGTGTTATTCTCAATAATGTTTGCTACACTGACTTAGTTTATGGCAGAATAAACAAGAAACTTGGGACTTCTTTGTTGAATAAAGACATTGAGGCCTTAGTTATCAGCTTATTATCCTGTGCTGAAAATAAGATTGAGAAAATTGGTAAAAACTTCTACATTAAAGATTTAGACAATAAAATCAGTCTCACTATAAATTCTTACACCTACAGAGTCATTACTGCCGACAAACTAAAATAATCAGCCGTAATATACACTCACATAAAATTAAACCTCCTCTTCAATTCCTAAAAGGCTAGATAAAAGTTAGATGTAAAGGATTAATAAAAACAATAGGCAAAAAAAATGAAGATTATCGTCTTATTTCTGCAATACAAGCTATTAACTCACTAACGTTTTGACCATTTAGAAAAAAATAAATTAAAATTCTTTGAAATCAGTTCTTCATATGGGCTACGGGGCTGAGTAATAGCAACAAGCATGACTCTGACAGTTAATGGCGTCAACGTATCAGATTAGTCAACAACATTCATTTAAGGTTCATTACGAAGTTGTAACTATGATTATCACTTAATAAATGCTACTGTTGAGATAGCAAAACACTACTGGGAGGTGCTGACACCTTGAAAATGCCAAAAGAAAATATTATTTTAGCTATTATCGCAGTTACTTTGTTTCTATTAACCTATTTCTTAGAAAATCAATTGCCTTTTACCATTTTCCAAGCCACTGTCATCATAGTTCTTGCTATTGTTCCTATTGGGAAATGGCTCATTTCAAAAAAGCTCGCTCCAAAAAAAGACTAGGATAAGTTTAAACTCCTAGTCTTTTTTAGCTAATTATAAAGAGACGGCTAGGAAACGATTAGCAGCGTCCGCCTCCTCCTCTATTCACGACTATTCTTCATTTAACGCTTCAATTTGATCTCATCTATTAAGTCTCACATGCTAAGTCTTGTCTATCAGGAATCATTCGTTAACCTTTCGGCTGAAAAGAAATTGAATCTATCACTCTTTGCTCATGATTATATTACTAAACCAGTGGACCTATCTGTTCGAATTATTTTACGGGATATGGCCACGTTTAATCTTATCAAAAATCAAAACCCACCCAACTAACTGACTTCAAACATGTCTTTTCAAAAGACGAAGCTATGCCTCTAAGTGTTATGCCTATCGCTTATACTGAACTTCAACAGGAGGAAGATTAGCATGAACAACAGAGGCGTTGAGGAGCAACTGATTTTTACAGTTTTTTTCTTCTCAATCCACCGCAACACTATGTGCTCTCACAGCATATAAACCAACTGGTTAATCCAATAGATGAGGGGTGATAACTATGAATAAAAAAGAGTTTATTGATCAAGTAAATAAGAAATATGCTAAAACAGATGAAGATAACGTTCTTATTCCTGTAATGAAAGATATTACGAGTTACTTCATAGAGATCGATAACAATCTGAAAAACATTGATGAAAAACTAGTGATTGGCTTTAATTATCATGTTGTTGATCTGATTGTCATAGAGCTAGGCAGCAACCATATCCATTTCAAAAGATTAGACAAAAGTATCAAGATTACTTATGTCTCTAATGTTGGGAATCAATACAGTGACCAATATGCTCAGTTAGATTTAGACGAGATCATTATCGTCAATGGTAAACTCGTCATTAAAAATAGCCAGATTGATTTCTCTATAAATTATCTGGACCATTACTTAAACTATTTAATTGTGTAGTGCCTCCCACTACTTCAAAAAAGGCTCTTTTCAACGTATTCTCTGTTCATGTTCCACCTGATAACGCTTTGTTTATCATGATGAGTTGAAACCATTCACCTTTTAATCTTTTAAGTTTAACAGTATAACAAGACATCTGATTATAGCGACTCACCATGCCAAATTGTACATCGGAACTCAACATTGTTACAATTAATTTATACGATTTAAGGAGTGATGACATGGATATCCTACTGGCAACTAAAAAACACGTTCCCCAAATAGCGGCTCTTTACAACGGCTTATTTACAACGATGTCGGAATTGGAACCTTATTTTTTCAAAAATACGAACCAAGATTCATCTTTTTTAGAAACAACGATTGAAAGTGACAGCTCAGATCTCATTATTGCCTTAATAAATGACGACATAGTCGGTTTTGCGCTTATTCAATTACAAGAAACACCACCATATAAGGTGTTGGAACATCATCAATTTGCCTACATAACCGATTTAATAACCAAACCCGAATACCGAAATCAAGGAATCGCTTCGGCGTTACTAACAGAATGCGAAAAGTGGGCCAAAATAAATGAGGCTGATTACTTGGAATTAAGTGTTTTGAACAAAAATACTAATGCCTACGAGTTGTACTTAAAAAAAGGGTTCGCAGAAAAAATGACCACTCTTTACAAACAAATTGATTAAGCTAAAGGTTTGTAGTCTATATCTGATTTATTATGAAAAACGGCTCTATCATACATGGGACAGAGGAATCCGATCGTGATTCCTCCGTCCCATATATTTTATCTTATGTAAGCATTTAAGTCTGTTACTCACTACTTTTGAGCATTCAATTCCCAAATAATCCCAAATTTATCTTCGATTTTAGCATATAATGAATCCCAAAATGTCTCCTCAAGTTTTATAATGCTCTTAGAACCACTTGCTAACATTTTTTCTTCCAGAATCGTTATGTCAGCGACCTTTTCAAGCTCCAGCCAGATACTCGCCTGTGACTTTGCAGAACCCTTCTCTTTACTTTGCTTTTCAAGAAAATCATTTGCAAGGATAACACTTTCTCCAAGTTTAAAACTAGCATGAGCAATACAATTTTTACGACTTTCATCTTCCATATACTCCACATCTTCAAATGTCAATTTTTCTAGAATTTCAGCTCCAAAAATATCGGCATAATAATTTAATGCCTCATTGCACTCGTCATAAAAGTATAAATAAGGGGTTCCAGTTTTAATCATTTTTTTTCATCTCCATTTCATCAACTTACAACTATTTTATCATGTCAAGATCAACTAAACTTATTCTAGATTGTGTTCTTTAAACAGGAGATTAACAGTTTCCCTACATTAACTAATATGGGTGGATCTTCTGGTATTGGTTCTCTCAGCTTAATTGTGTAATTATTACCAGAACAATTTGGAAAAGATAACCTGCCATCTTCTTTCCCCCTTAAACTATTACCTAAGTTAAAGTAAGATAGACTATTATTGGAACGGCTTATAGCACAAGCTAATAAATAATAGTCACCACTTGGAATATGTGTCAATGTATTTCCCATTAAATGCTTAGTCGCTAATCCAGATATCGGCCTATGATTGGGAATAAGGGTCCGGAAAAGACCAATAAATATGATCCCCTTGTCAAATACATCAGGTACTTCAATATTTACTGTACAAAAAGACGAACTCTTTTCTTCAAAATACGCTACCGCTTGATCCCTATCATCCTTTTCAAACCGTTTAATATCAGAAAAAGTCTCACTCATTTCAGTTTTGTATGCTCTGGGCGAACTACCTGTATATTTTTTAAAGGTATTCGTGAAGCTACCACTGCTTTCAAAACCGGACTGTCCTTGTAGGTCGATGACCCTCTTTTCTTCATCAAGTTTAATAATCGCCTTTTCAACTTTTAAACTCGAGAGGAATTCAACAACACTAAACCCATTTATTTCTTTGAATTTCCGACTAAAGTGATGTTTATCATAACCAAAGTGACTGGCAATTTCCTCACTTGTCATTTTTCGACTGACAGCCTCTTCGGACATGAAGGACAGAATTTCCGACATCTTAGTTTTCATTTTTATGCCTCCTCCGAGTATTCTTTTCTAAAAATTGTATCATATATATATTAAATCCACTACTTAGTCTGAACAAAAAGAATCAAGTTTCCAATAATAGTTAATTTTTAGGAGGAACTTAACGATCGCTAAAGGCCATTTTTTTTATTCAACCTCAGCTGTTTTGCTTCTATCTCAAAAGGCTGCTTCTTGGTTGATGGTACAGATGTCATCAAGAAGCAGAATTTTTTAGCCTTGACTTAAATCACTCTTTTTGTTGCTACTAATGCAGGCTTTTTTAATGTATAATGACTGTAATACAACTCAAAAAACGAGGTTTAATTATGACAACTAAACTTTTTTTCACTATAACTTTACTGGTAATATTTTTAGCATCTTGTTCTCAGAACCATTTCAAAAATGAAAGGCTGCCAGATCGTTCTGAACAACCATCTACTAGCGATCTCCACTCAAAAATAATGGGAGATTGGGAATCAGAAAATGAGGATCACACCTATTATCTATCAATTAAATCAGATTCAAAATCGTCTATCGACTATAGTGACGACCCGCCTGCTACTAAAGATAAACATTATTATAAACTTTCTATCAATAGTATCAATGATCAAAGTATTACTGCTATATCAGAGGATAAAAAGACCCACTATCTGTTCTTTTTTTCTGAGGATGAACGAATAACCGTCAACTTTGGTGTTAACTCTGAGTACTACTCAGATAAAAAACCTTCAGAAATGCCTGTGGGTTTATCTAAGCCAATCCTTTATCATCGAATGAAGTAAAGCTTAATGGGTAGAAGCCATAAACGGACAACCAATTACGCTGCTCCCTATGTCCTCCTCAAGTTATGACTCTTCCAATCCCCAATCTGCACTATTAATATTGGGGATACCATCGACTTGCTCAATATCGTCATATCGGCCCGATACCACTATTTTTTTATCATTCTCTTTTATGTTCAACGGATTCTCCCTTTCACAGGTGCTGTTTGACATGTCATAAGCTGCTTGAACATAAAGGGTCACAGCAAGTTTCAAGCTATTTAGTTAAGACTCTGCCTTACAAATCTGTTATTTTTCGTCACCTCAATCGATCCTCTTTTTTATCACTCGTGACTATACTTAGTTATGAAAGAGGTGTTTTTGAATGAACAATCAACTTTTTTTGACCATTTCAATCGTTGTTTTATCGATTGGTTTCTTTTTTTTAGGTTTATCGAGTACCGTTTATCGTTGGCGAGCTTTTATGAATAAACCAGCTTGGAATGGTTTGACCCGCCCTTTTTTAATTATTGGCAGTATATTTTTTGTTGTTGGTCTTGCTTTAGTTTATCTCTTTTATCCGAAGTAAGTTCTTCCGATGCTGGAATTGATTTAAGGGGTCTTTTCTTTCGGTTTATTTTAATTAACCACCTGACTTATTTTTGGTGTATAATGAGCGTAAAAAAGGGAGGGGAAATTGATGGTATTGGAAATTTTACTATGCTTGGTCCTTTTTATTGTGGGAATTCAGTTGTTTAGAGGGAAGTGGTTGATGTTAATCGCAGGCTATAATACTTCATCGAGAGAGAAACGGGAGCAGATCAATGGCCACAATTTTGGGAAATTGATTGGTGGATTGGTTTTAATTTGTTCATTAGCTATTATCATCACCTTGATTAAACCAGAAATCGCTAATGTTTTTGCTGCTCTAATTCCGCTTTTGGTGCTGTTTAGTCTTGTTTTTGCTCATTTTTCTAGGTGGTTCAGGGTTTAGGGCAGGCAGAAAAGAGGAGTTAGTTATTTTTACGGATTGACGATGCTACAATTCTTATACCTTAACTGACGTCCAATATTTTTATTCCGACTGAGGGGAAATAGTATAACTACTCACTTAAATGACCGAGAGTGTTAATACATACGCTGAGGTAGATACACGTGCAGCCCGACATATCCTTTCAACAAGCATCAACTAAAAGATATATCTGTTTTTTTACACTGGTGTAAAAAAATAGATATATAGAAAACGTTTTATTTTTGATACACTGAAAATAATCCTTTCTTACTGACCTTTCAAGAAATGATTACTATCTTAACCAACACATTTTTAGAGTTTGCAAGGAATCGATCACCTTGCGCAAAAGCCTTAGTATGATGAGCTAACGTTTTTCTCTAACCAAAGAGGGTAGGACAATGTCCTACCCTCTTTGGTTTCACTCCACACTTTCCCCTACTTATGCCCTTTTTAACCCCTCAGGCAACGACCTCCCCTTCATCACCTTCCAAGGCTTCCCTAACAATTTGTTCTCGCTGAGCCATTAAGATTGCCGGTTTAACCGCTCCCCGTTTTAACTGAATAAAGGCACCGGCTAGACAAACTCCAATAATCCCCACAATCGTCACCATGGTTTTAACATCCAACTCGATAAACAGG
>NZ_CAUQJB010000045.1:0-27460 GCF_963518325.1 uncultured Vagococcus sp.
ATTATCATGGTAGCCGTAGGCTACTATCTACGGTATAACTTAAGTTACCGTGATGTTTCAGAAATCCTTCGTGAACGTGGAATTGAAATCTGCCACACAACTGTCTACCGGTGGGTTCAAGAATATAGTCAAATCGCGTACTGCCTTTGGAAAAAGCGGAATCGCACGGCAGGTGACTCTTGGAGAATGGACGAAACCTATATTAAAGTGAAGGGCAAGTGGCACTATTTATATCGTGCAATTGATTCTTCTGGGCTGACACTCGACATTTGGTTACGTAAGAAACGCGACAGTCAAGCAGCCTACGCTTTTTTCAAACGACTAGTTAAGCAATTTGGTGAACCCAGGGTTCTTGTCACAGATAAGGCACCATCGCTCTTTTGTGCGTTTAAACAACTCAAATTAGAGGGTTATTTCACTTCTACCACTCATCGAACCAGTAAATACATGAATAATATCATTGAACAAGACCATCGACCTATCAAGAAAAGACACAAATTATACCGGTCCATTAGGACCGCGGCAGCTACAATTAAAGGGATGGAGACCGTCCATGCCTTATACAAAAAAAGTCGAAGAAATCTCTTCGACTTTTCAGTATGCGATGAACTCAAGCAACTAATGGGAATAGCAGCTTAAAATGACCTGGTGAAAAGTGTTGGCTTTTCTTATTTATAACTTTGCAACAGAACCAAAAAAATGGTGAAGAGCCATAACACAAGCTAGCACTATTAATCATCCAAAGCCGCTTTAAACTGGCAGTTTAATGGCTTATTCTCCCTTCGGCTGGGAACCAATAGGGTGAAGGTTATAAGGTCGCCAGATTTTGCTATCAGTACCACTAATGAAATCCGTCAGTTAGAAGATGATTTAATCTTTTTTTTAGTCCAACAACAGACAGTGGTTTGATAAAAAGGGAGACATAGGAACTTCCCTTCGTCTCCCTTTCTGTTGCTTCATTCATAATCCTTACTATACTTATTTGCTAAGTAACTGTTTCAACGTTAACAACGTAGCCAAAATTGATGATACAATTGCAATAAAGGAGATAATCCCTTTATTAAAAAGTTGCATACTAGCTTGAAATTTTTCCTTGTCCTTCTTTGATTTTTTAATTGCATTAATAACAACAAAGACATTTTTGGAAATAAAAAAAGAAACGATAACCAAAACTAGAGCTGGTGTATTCGGGTTTATTAGTATCTTTTCCATATATCCTTCAACAATTAAAATTATCATTACCAAAGGTATCAATACCCATAAAATATGTTTTAACTTTATAGCATTACTAGTTTTTAAAGCCACCTCTCCCATCTCAACTATAAAGATAAAGGCATTGATAAGCCATGGAAATAACGTAGCCAAAACAATTAATTCCAAGAAAAAGTTAATATCAGTATATTCTTGGAATATATCTTTAATGACATAATACAACAAAATTAGTGGTGCTAAAATCCATGCAGCTAATCTCAATTCCTTTTTATTTGACATCACCCATAAAACGGGCGCATCAGTTTTACCTTCTAACTTCTCACTAAAATTCCATTTTTTCACAGCAAAAACCCCTTTTCAGATTATTATTAGCCATAAAAATAGTAGACTATCTAGTATTTTTTCACAAAATTACAGATGGTTCTGACCGATAATTTGGATAATAAAGTCAATTATACTACACTTAAATTGACTACTTTCGCTTATTAAACGAATTAGGTATTGGATATCACTACTGGTCACCAGACGGCCAGACAGTCAAATAGACCTTTGAAGGTAATTAGAAGATCATATTATCAGAAATAATTCTTGCGATATTACTTATTTCGATGAAAAAGAAGTAGCACGAGGCAATGAGACGTTATCAGTTAGATACCACTATGTTATGTTCTTTTATTACGTGTCAGCAGATGAAAATCGCTTGAAAATTGGCCATCAAGTTAGGGCTACTGATTTCAAAAACGACTTATGGCAAGGTGGCCATGATTAGAGATGGGGTTAATGACGCCCCGACAATAGAGACAGCCATCATTAAATTAATAAGGGGTAACTGACAAAAACTGCCCTTTGACATTAAATAGTCCTTAATAGGGATAGTTCCCAGTTGGTTAACTTTATGGATTGCCATACTTGCTGACTGCTAGTCACGCTTAAGGGCTTACGGGTGAAAATCAAGTGGGACTAGCAGTAAGGGGTTAGTCATTTCCGCGCTAGACAAAAAGCCGAAAAGAACCTATCTCTTCGGCTTTTTGTCTGCGATGGCGATGTGTTTGAGATTATTGTCTCTTGTGTCACGGTGCAGCTTCCAGTGAAAACACACTATTCGTTTCCTGCTGAACTTAGAATATCCTTTGTGCCACGATCACTCTGATTAATGGCATAGGTAATAGCAATCAAGTAGCCGATGATAGGCGAGATACCATACCCCATGATTGGCATAGGGAAATTCCCGAAAAAAGGAACGACTATTTCTGCCAAAAAGTATAACCCTAATGAAAAGTAAGTCCAATTATATGTAGCTAATGTAAAAAATGGAAGTACTAATAGAATTAATGATATTGTCCCTAAAACAAACCAATGTGGCCCCATGTCTTTAACCAAACTAAAGATATTTTCCACATAAGAAACTGGTGCAAGGTTATCGATAAACAGCCATGTCAGTCCGACGAAAATCAGCAGAATCACCAAAGAAGTATACCTTAAGACTGGCTTATCCACCTTTTTAAAAATAAGAAGTGAGATAGCACACGAAAAGGCTGTTAATTGTCCAGCATCTGGTTGAAATAACAAAATGAGTAAGAGAATGACGAGCAATCCTAGCGTGTAACTTTCGGGATAGTTTGCTAGTGTTTTATCAAGATAAATAATCACTAATGGTAAAAAAATACTTGCTGGATAGATCATTATGGGACCAATAGACAGCCATCGATGCACACCACTAGAATAACTTGTAAAAAAAGGACACGTTAATAAGATTATACTTATGATTATCGGTATAAAATCAAAGGGATTTTTATTTGAATGCCTTTTTTTCGATATACTTAAAAAAAGATACCCTAGAACACATCCTAACACCCAAATCATTATATTTTGAATCCAGATACTTAAAGGAAGGTCATTTCTAATCATTGCGATACTTCCAATAATAATCGCTGGAAGCATCATAAAATAAGGGACGATATTTTTAGTCATCGATACATTCCTTTCTTGATATCAATAATTCCTCTCGTGTTTCTTTATTTTAACTTAAATTCAATTTAACGAGGTCATTTTCTTTTCCATGATACATATGATAGACACTTACTTTTTTTCATGTCCAAAAATTTTATGAAAAATGAGATATTCTCCACTGATCATATAGCGATAAGTAGTGATGAATTCTTTCCAACTCATGATTAAGTTGACGACTTTTTTACCTGATGCTCACTCACTAAACTCACCTAATTTATATTTTTCAGCAAATTCATCACTAAAATCTTGTTCCTCCCGGTTCAATTCAGTTAACAACCATACCTCAGCTTGAACTTCGTCAATCACTTGATTGTATTTTCTTAAAACACTAGGTTTTATCACTTCTATTTTAGCCCTTTCCTTTTATTAAATTAAAACATAATCCGTTGTGAATTTACAGTAAAAAAGTTGAAATAGGTCATGTTGTCACTTTTATCATAATAAAGAGTGGAACATTTACCTCTCTTTAACATTCATCCAATTTAATTATGTCTGTCAAGATAAATGCTACTAAACCTACTCTATCTTTCATAAGGTTTCGCTAAAGCTGAACAGCCCTCAAGAGCCGTTTATTACTGTTGATCACACCATTTTTGATGTTATATCGGTGTAAGCCCCATCGTAATCTTCTGTCATGTCAAGAATATTAATACCTGTAGCTCCTAACCCTTTCCTTTACCATACTAATCCTTTCTCCTAGACTTGTTATCCTATTTAGACATGCTTTTATACGCCACAATACTATCAATCGTGTATGTTTCCTTCTCTCCTAGGTAAAGTACACGGGCTTTAAGGGAACTTGCTACCCTCTTCTAATGGGCTGTTTAGCTTATCAGATTCTTTTTAAACACTGTTCAAACTAATGCCCTCAATGAATCAGACAGAATGGACAATTTGTCCAATTTAACACATAACATTCGTTTTGTTTATTCAAAAGTCCTTGAACCACGAGTATAGTAAAGATAGTTCCAATCAGAAAGGAGCTTGTCAAACTAGAGATAAAAAATAAATCGTACGATTAAGAAAGAAGGAATTATCATGTCAGAAAAACAGACGCATTTTGACTGGGGAAATTTATTATTGGGAGTTCTATTCATCCTAACCTCCTTAGTAGCTTTTAAAGATCCTGCTGGTAGTCTCGTCAGTGTAACGGTCTTCATCGGGATGATGGCCATTATCAAAGGCTGTTTCGACATCTTCCTCCGCAATAAAGTCAAAAAATTGACCGGCGCTAAAGCCACCGTTTTAATTATTGTTGGAATTTTGGATGTTATCTTAGGGGTTGTCTTATTGTTCAACCTTAATATCGGGTTACTTGCCTTACCATACCTCTTTGCTGTTTGGTTTATCGCCGATTCTATTAATGGTTTATTCTCATTAGACTTAGCGAAAGCAGTTAGTCCCGCCTATTATTGGTTTAGTTTAATCCTTAACGTCATCGGTATTTTTATTGGGTTTGCCTTGTTATTTGACCCCATTACCTCTGCCTTGACTCTTGGCTTTTTAGTTGGTTTTTACCTATTGATGTTCGGGATAATGAACATTGTTGAAGCATTCTTAAAATAAACTAAAGGTCTCTCCGCCAACTAAATTGTTTCATCGATTTAGCTAAGGGGAACTATCTAACAAACGAAAGAAGGACATAACCATGACAACCTATGATGAAAAAGAAGCAAATATCTTAAACAAAATCAACAAAGTAATGCTGAAATTAGATGACACTTTAGACAAATTAGCCGATTCAACCAATAAAGTCAGTCATTTTTATGAGCAGGAAAAAGCCATTCATGAAATCCGTCAAATCATTCAAAAAGCTAAGAAGGTCGAACGACTAGCCAATGATGCTGTAATGGAAGACGTTGACGCAGTACTTTACGAATCAGAAGAGGAGTTGTCAATCGCTAAAGACATTGACCACGAGTTTGATAAACTGGATAAAGCCTTAGGAACACTAAGCGAAACAGATTCGACAGTTAAACGTTATTTGGAACAGAAAAAAGCCCTACATGAAGCGAAAAAAATATTAAACAAAGCCGTTGAACTAGCAGATCACGACGCGTAACGTATACCCAATAAAAAAAATTAGGAGGACATCGTCATGAGAGCAGACATCACTGTCATTAACAAAAAAATCAACGACGCTAAAAAAGAAATCGATCGGTTAGAAGACCTTCGGATTAAAGATTTGAGCAATTCCATCAATTATATTGAAAATGAAATTCAAATCCAGCGCTGCGAGGCCCAAGTCGAAGCTTATGAAACAGCTGTCGAATTAATCAACAGCCTTCCCACTCCTTAAAGTCAAAAAGTCACTTAGAACTGCCCCACGAGGCTTCTTTCTGAGTGACTTTTTTGTAGTTATTGCCGGATTCTAATAGACGATTGCTTGTCATTTATCACAGAGCTGTCTATCGGCATATATGATCACACTATCGGGTTTAAGCGCTAAAATCTGCCATAGTTTAACTGATACACACTCATAAAGCGTTCCCTTAATAGTTTTTTTATCTACTAGTTATCTCATCCCCATTTTTTTTGTTGAAATTCTTTCACTGCTTCATTTAATTGCTTATCTTGATTAGCATATTGAGAGCCTAGCGCTAGTTAGTCATTCACCCCAACTACCTCAATATTTACATCAGAGATCATCTTAGTTGTAAATTCTATTATCAACGTGTTGTCAGGCAGATAGCAACAAACAAAAAACACAGGACTTTAAGTTTCAAGTCCTGTGATACCCATTACTTATTCATACTGCTTTTATTGTAATACTGGAATCAACGTCCACACCAGTGTAGCACCATATTTACCTGATGCTAATTTAGAGGCATCGCCAATGTTCAACGATGGATTCAATTTAACCTCTCTATCAGTGACACCTTCTTCATAATCAAAAGAGAATAATTTCTCAGGATCGGGAATACTACCGCCTAAGTTCCCCCCTTGTAGGTCCACATTACTCAGATCATTGGCACCATGTCCTGTCACATTTGTTGGTCTAAGATTTATTTTAAAATTGATGGTATTAAATGATTTTTCCGCAAAATCATCTGTACCAAATCCAACTTTAACACTATACCCGCCTTTTCCTTTTACATTTGTACGAGTATCTTTTAATTTAACGGCAGCTGAAGTTCCTGCTTTTTCTTCCACTACCTGTTTTTTCCCAGTCCCTAAATCAACTGTTAAAGGTGAAAAAACCACATTGGCATCCGTCTGTATATTCCCATTATCTGTTGCAAAACTTAGTTCTCCTCTAGGAGTGCTGTCTTCCTCAATTGACAGTTCTAGCGTTGATTTAACTTCTGCTGCGTAGACAGCCTGACCCATATAAACCGATGCTAACATTACTCCTCCTATAGTTAAAGCCGATACTAAAAACATTCCTTTTTTGTTCATACTTACAATCCTTCCTTGTTCTTTCTATTTTTTAATAAAACAAGCAGACTTCCCATAAGTATCGTTCCCACAAAAGAGTATTTGCCCGATGCCTCAGATTCATTGGTCTGAGGTAAGCTTTGCCTTTTTTTAGAATCAATTATCTTTTGAGAAGAGGGCTCACTATTAACCTCTTTTTTTGTAACAACTAGCGATACGTCACTTAAACTATTGTTACGGCTTTCCTGATTAGTTTCTTCAGCAAAAGCAACTCCTTTAAGACCTAACATCATACTTATCATAAGAAATGAATAAAAGATTTTCTCGCTATTTTTCATTTTTTCTCCTTTTATCCCCTTTTTTTGAAAGAGTATTCGACTGTTTCCACCGCCATATCCAAAAAAGTATACTCACACCAACAGCGATTAGTAAAACAATTATTACCAAATTCTGCCAGCTATAGGTGTTATTAGTTAGAGAAAAAACATCATTCGTTCTTTTTGCCTGTTTCTTATCAATTGTAAACACTTCTTGCCACGATTCTTTTAATCCATCTGCCGTTCCCTTCAATTCAACTTGATAATTTCCAGCTTCAAGAGGAACATCTCCTATTGAAATAGTGTGAGAAAAGATAGAGGTTGGTGCAATCTGTAGTGATTTGAGCACTTTTGAATACAATAGCGTGGAACTATTTTCTTTAGTTATGTTAATTTGAAGGCTCATGTTATTGATAATACTTGGATTTATATTTTCAAGATTGATTGTCACCAAAGATTCGGCCTTTGTTTGATTAACATCAATCCCTTGAAAGACCAATTGATTTGAAATATTTTTTTTCGTCTCTTGGATTTTAACAGGGACAACATATGAGAAGACATTCGCCACCCCTCCTATTTGTCGGTCAACTTGTCGTTCTGTCACGCGAACACCACCCAATACAATGCCATCAAATTCTTCTAATGGGGTCTTTACTACCATTGCTACTATTTTTTTTGTTCTAGCCTTCACAGTCACTGGCTCTAACTTCGACACCATATTAGTAAATCGGTTATGACTGGTCGAGTCTTTATCATGTTGATTATCATAACCAATCGTCCCGTCACTCATGGTTCTACTATCAACAGTTTCGACAGTAAAGGTCTTATCAGTCTCTGTGTCATTAACAATTTCTAACTGTAATGTTTGAGCTGTATTAGCCGTCATTAATAAGTTGTAATAACTTGTTTCATCCCCCTGGTTATTAGCAGGTAAAATGGGTTTAACATAATAGGTCTCCCCTTGTTCCACTGCCCCATAAACTAGATCCAATTTCCCTATTGTGAGCAAAAAAGCTACACTGAGGATTATTAATTTCCACATAACTTTGCTTATGCGCCAGCGGCCTTGTTCTGGATAGTGCTTTGTTACTCTATTGTTTCCAACTATCATTCTCCACCTTCTTTAGCTGTTTAGACTCTCATTAAGTCATCAATTCGTCCTAAGATTCGCAGATGTTACTACCCCTAAATTCATTTTTTTCAACGGAACTCCCGACATTCGAGGGATATCCCTTCAGCTCTAAACTATTAACATATTTGTGGACCGTTCCCACAGAAACGCTACATATCTCAGATATTTCTCGATAGGTCCGTAATTCATTGTAGTAGAGAGCCTGAATTTCTTGAACTTTTTCTTTCGGAAGTCCTGGTCTCCCAAACTTCATTCCTTTTCGAGCACTCGCTTCTAGTCCTTTGATCGTTCGCCTGACAATAACCTTTTGTTCATTTTGGGCAAGCATTAAGATAAAGTCAAAGTATGCTTTATCCGAAAAATTCTTTGCGGTCCCCTTATCTAAGAAGATGATAAATTTCTGTTGGCTGTGCATCAACTCTAGACCCGGTAATAACTGAATCAGTTGCAAGTTTATATCTGCTAAATGAGACACATAAATCACATTTTCTAAATTGTCCGTTATAAATGCAAAAAAACTTTCTGTCGAATAATTTTCGGCCCGACAATACACCACTTTCTGACAAATATATTCCAGCTCATTATTAGTTTTTTGACTCATCGTATACCCAATCCTCACAACCTATCACCTTATTCTTTCTGGAACAGTTTCTCTTTACCATTAGTATTTGGTTAGTTGGGAACATCATAGAGAAACCAATTTAGTTGACCAGAATAATCGCCTTTAAAATTACTATTACTATCTTGCTTAAAGAAAAGACCTCTCTCTTTATTTTTAACACTACTCCATTCTTTAAAAACATCTATTTCACCACTGTCTGGTAAACTTTTTCCCGTCTCTACTGACGTTTCGGTCGGTGTTATTTCTTTCCACATTCCCGCTTTCACTCGATAATTGAAAGTCCCTGCTAATACTTTCCCATCAGAAGCCGTTAATTTTTTTGGAGAAGAGACTCTCACATCCCAATTACTCTCCTCACGATTATCAAATAACATTAAAGATGGCACTTTCGAATCAGCGTTATAAACCGGTTGATAAGTTAAATTATCGGTGGTCAGATTCGTGGTTTTCAAGTTAGTGGGCACTGAAATAAATTTCAGCTCTTGTTTGCGTACTGATACTTCAAAACGATTGTTAGGATTTTGATCGGCGCCATCCATAATCACTTCAAATTTATCTTCCAAACTGTTGATTCGGATTGTTTTGTTTGAATCGGCTAAACCATTCTCGTACACTATTTTATTAGTCGTCATCTCTCTAATACTGAAGGTGTGACCGGCGAATAATTCTTGTTTGGTGCTTCCCTTCTTCAAACTTAAGTCAAAGAAGCCTATATTCTTCGGATCAAAAGGCTTTATCACCATCGGTTTGTCAATTGGCAGATACTGCTTGCCAAATAGAGAATATGATTCCCCACCAACAATTAATGTATTTGCCCATGTATAACCTTTCCCACCAATTTCTGGTGCTTTGGTACTGTTGTATGTCACTTGATTATTATCAAGATGAAAATTTACAAATAATTGATTTTTATTGAAATCAGGAATTTTCCCCACCAAGTTGTTCTTATCAAGATAGAGCGTCGATAGTTTGCTCAACTTACTTAAACTGGCTGGAATCTCACCGCCTAGTTGATTATCATCGAGCGTTAAGGTTTTTAACTCACTTAAATTCCCCAATGTAGCTGGAATTTCTGAACCACTAAAATTATTGCCAAATAAAATTAATTGCTCCAACTTACTCAATTGACCCACTTCCGCTGGTATCTCACCTTTAAATTGAGTATTAGCTAAATCGATTTTCACCAGGTTTTTAAGTTCTGAAATATTTTTCGGAATAAATTGATTAGTATAATTGGGCTTGGGGTTTCTAGAGACTAGCTCGGTTATTTTCATCAAGTCAGACATATAAACATCTTTCCCAATGGTTTTACCTAATTGTTTGTTAATTAGGTTAATAATCCAAGGTTGATTATCAAAAAAGGCAGGTTCTATTAAGACACCACGTGTAGCCTTAACGGAGACATCGATCACTTTTGCTAATTGTTTGTTTTCATTGCTTTTGATTCTAACTTTAAACGTATACGTTTGGTTCAGTACCGAAAACTCTTGGTTGGCTGCTGCGCTTGTGTCAACAAACTCAGCCGTCAGTGTATCATTGGGGATTGTCGTTGCCATATTTTTCAAATACTCTTCTGGTAATAAATCATTCCGCTTGGCTCCAACAAAAACTTCTCGATCGGCTGATTGAGCAAAAATAGACGGTTTAATGATAGAGATAGCTTTTACTCGATCAGATGACACGATCTCCCCTTTTGCCGTTTTTTTATAATTATAAAAAGTGACTGGGACGTGATAGTCACCATCTTCCCCTAACGTACTTTTTACTTGCTTTTCATTTAAATTACCCACGACAATATCTAAGTTAATTTGATTGTTTTTCATCCATAGCAGAGTTTCTTTCGTCACTTTAAACTCCAACTGATGAGGTGATATTTTTTCAGTTTTCACGGTGTCAATTATTTGGTTCTCATTATTTGTAAATTTTATCACCGCATCGTCGACTGAATTAAACATATTAAATTCATCTTCCATCACAATCGATAAATACTCCGGGAAATACTGATTGTACCCATCACTTAGGGCTTGAGTAATATCAAAATGTAACGCAAAATTTTCTGACTCTGAAATTGAATTGGCTTTAGGAACTGGATATATTATCTCCGCTGGCGTCTTGAGCTCACTCTTAAAAGTATACGTATACTGCGTAAATCTCCCAGCTTCTTCTCCAATGATCAAAGGTTGATTGTTTTCAAAGATGAAGGTGCCATTTAGTAACGTTCGTACCAACCCCTCAGGGACAGTATTCTTAACTTGTATCGCTGGTTTTTTCTGGAGTTTTCCTAAACTGCCTTTCTCTTCGCCATAAAAGTCATACTCCTCATCTGAGACAGTTTTCATTCCAATAGCCTCATCGGGATCATTTAAATAGACTCTTTTTAACCCCTCAGTGGCAACATGTAAATAGCTATCACCTCTGCTGGGGGAAAACTCAATTGGTAGTTCAATTAAGACGTCTTTCACGACTTCCTTTAAGCCGTCAGCATAGAACACCTGAAAGTATGTCCCTTTCTCCATTGGTCTCATCATCATTGAACCATCTCTTAGGAGGGCTGTGAAAGTAGGTTGCACACTGTCAAGGGAGACATCAGCAAAGGTTGTTTTCAACATTAGCGGTCTCCCTTGATAAAAGCCAATATTCTTATTTAAGACGATATCCCCTGGATACAGCCGGTACGATGATATCGAACTTAAATCTCCTGGTTTCCCATAAAAAGTGAAAGGGACTCCTTTCGGGCTGATTGTATCTGAAATAAAGCTATTACCTAGATACGCTGGTCGAATCACGAGCTTGTCCCCTGATTTGACCGGTTCTTGATTTCCCGCAATTATATCCCCATCGTTATTGATTTCAGTATAATACTCATAAGCACCGTCATTGACTGTTGTACTTGCTTTGACAACTGCCATTGAGCCAAACAAACTTAAGACACTTATGAGGCCAAACATCATCCGATAGAATTGACTTCTCTTCTGTTTCATCTTTTTCTTCCTTCCTTAAACAATCACTTCTCCACTCTTTACAAAATCCTAAGACACCATGGGCTTTCCAAGCCAGATACATCTTAACTTCTTAAGTTTCACTTTTTCATTAGCACTACGTTAGAGCTCATGACTAATCTGATTGATTTTCAGCTTACTTGCTGCAACTAAGCCTTAGTCTATTTGATTTTTTTTAATAGATGATCCTTACTATGTGTGTGAGCCGCCATAACAAATACTCTTTTTGTTGACCGTCATGCTAATCGGTGATACTAAAAAATGAATGATTTAAGCTAATGGACAGCTTGGCAGATATCCCTAACTATTTTCATGGACATATTTGTGAACGGTCCCTAGGGAAACACCACAACAAACAGCAATATCTCGCAAACTCATCTTTCGTTCGTCATGTAGATGACGAATTTCTTCAATCTTTTTCTTATTAATTGCCGGACGTCCCAACTGCCTTCCATCGTGCTTTGACTTAGCTAGTCGTTGCTTGATATGTTCGCTTCGATAACTCGCATTCACATGATAAACCAAATTAAAATTATCCACAAAGGAGTAAGTTTGACCTGTGTCTAATTTTTCATTGATACTAATCAGATGAGCTTTTTTACTGCTGACTATTTCTAGAATTTGTCCCATACCTTCTAGGTTCTTGCCAAATACGACAATGCTTTCGACTACAATAATGTCATCTTTTTCTAATTCTGTTAGTAATAACTGTAACTCTTTATCTTCTTCAAAGGCATACTGTTCAACAAACAACTTCTCACACTTATAGTCTAATAATAGTTTTATTTGTGTTGCCATTTGGCTTGGATAATCTTTTCGAGCATAGCCGTAAACCGTCATACATTTCCCTCCATCACTAACAATTTTTATTTTCTACTAATAGTTTTCTTGCCATTCTTCCTTACAAACCATTTACCGATGATTATCGTTAAAGGGATAAGTAAGATGCACACACTTAAGACAAGCTTCATAACTATAGACTGTGATGCCTTGCCTCCAACTAAATCAACCGCTTTTCCGTTGATTTCTTCAGCAAGTTCTTTGCTAATGGTAAATGGTTTTGTACGGGATTTATTAAAATCCTTACCGGTTAAAGTTATCTCCATTAAAAAATCACCCGACTTTAATTCCTGATTATCCATAAATATCGGAAAATCGAAATGGGAATTTGGCGCCATGCTAATCCCCCGTTGTTTTCTTTCATATAATACGTCTGAAGAACCCTTTCTCTTCACCTTGACCTCTGCTGCTAGCTCACGAATAAAATCGGATTCTGTATTTTGTAAATTGACTGTAATCGCTCGCTTATAATTTAATGCAGTAGCCGTTATTTTTTTTATTTCGATATTTTGCTTTATTTTTTTAAAAGATTCTTGTAATTGAATCCCCTTCACCAATGCAAAATAGTTATCAATATTAATTCCTTTACTAGAAAAGTTTTCACTAGTTTCCATCACTTCCTGAAATAAAAAACCACCAACTACCTTGCCATCAAAGGCTTTTTTCGGTATTTTCAACTGAAAAATGATTTCTTTCATTTCTTTTGGCGCTAACCGAACCCTTTGTTTTTTTGAGAGCATTGAGGTAACTGGGTAAGTTAAGGTGCTATCCAATACGCCAGGAATCTCACTGTAGGAAACTTCTCCATTTTGATTCGTTGTAGCAATATTAGGGTTGGCATCTATCACTATTTCTTTATCACTCAGGCTGGTAATCTTAATTAGTAATTCTTGACTTTGATTCGGCTTCACCAAAAGATCAAAATACGTCTGTTGTTTATCTATTTGGTTTTCTGGTGTAACCACTTCAACATCAAAATTTAAACCGGAAGCCTGTGTTACTTTTGGGGAAAAGCACACAAATAATAGCCCAGTTATTAGCCATAAAACAATTACCGCCTTATTTGGTTTACTCTTTTGGGCCATCAGTTAAGGTCCATTTTATTTTTGCCGTATAAGAAGTATCCGGTTTTGCTGTATGTGGATATATTCTAAGTTTAATTTGATCCCATTTAATTCCCCATATTCCTTGTCCAGAGTCGAAACCAGCTTCTGCTACGGTCTTTTCCGCATAATTTAGGGCTATATTCTCTCCTACAATAGGCTCAGAGGCCTCACTTGATTCAAAATCGGTTAAACTATTCTCTGATAATGTGATATAGGCCCCGTCGATGGTCAATTGATTGGTACCTTCACCTGAGGTAAAATTTGACATGGTTGCACTTAATGTCCAGCCTGTTAAGGTTCCCCGTACGTCAGAAATTTGAACATAGGGATTGGCATTAATGGCATTTACTTCTTGAAATCTTTTGCTTACTGAAACAACCCCAAACTTAATATTAGGAGCTCGATCAATTTTTAACGTGCCCATATTATTTGTCCCTTTATTTTGACTATCTAATCGGTCACTGCCGAATTTAGGCGCAATTGCAGTTGTTTCACCTGGAACAATATCGCTTGTAATGTCTGACTCAAAATCAGCAGCGAATACGGTTTGATTAACTAAACATAGTGTACTGCCTAAAAGAATCCGTTGATAAAACTGTTTTCTTTTCATCAGGCTTCCTCTCTTTCCTTTTATTTAACTGGATACTATTTACAGGGGACCATCAATTAATGTCCAAGTCATCTTCCCTCCGTAAGCGCCCTTCTTAGCTGTTATTGGAACTTCAAGTAAGACACCCTTATCTTGAGAACTGATTTTCCGGGTAAAAATATTGGTATACTTTCCCATTCCCTTATTCTTGGCTGCCGAAAAAATCACTTTTTCACCAGCACCTTCAAACTCTACCTTGTGCCCTTCTGGCATGTTACCCATTGATGATGACTTAGTGGTGACTTCCAACGTAGGCACTGTTAACTTGAACCCTTTTAATTCACGTCCCTCTCCTTTTAAAATCAATGGACTCAGTTTTGCCTTGACGCTCCAGCCTCCACCAGTTCCTCTCAAATCAACAACTTCAACCCCTAATGCATCTATTTGCTTTCCATCTGCTGTTTTCCCTGAAATAAGGGAGTTCTTTTCTGCGCCTAGTTTCACTTGAGAAAAACTGAAACTAGATGCGCCTTTAATTACAAACGAGCCTTTATTTGGTAAGACTGATGTAATATTTTCCTCTGTTACTGCCTCATCTTCCCCAGCTGTTAAAGTAATTTCTAGGTCACTCTTACCTTTAGTTTCTGCCAAAGATACAGTTGAGTTCACGCTCATAAGCAAACACAAACCTATTAACAGACCACAATAGGTATTACGATCTCTCTTTTTCATCTTTCCACTCCTTTTCACTAGGTCTCTTTTGCCTCTCACAAAGTGAGTTTGGTGATTTTTTAATACTTATCTAGTCATTTGCTTTTATGTGTAAGCTTCACATTTCGTTATTTAAACAATTTACGACAATAACTCCCTCTAACTATCCTCTAATCTTGATGTATCATTTTAATACTAGGGATTTGTAAGACTTAGTTTACAGTATATTTTTTTCAAGTGTCCAATTAATACTTCCAGTAAATTGTTTTCCACCTAGTTTGGCAGTATCGACAACATCTAACTTAACGTTTTCAATTTGGTAAGCTACTCCGCCAACTTTATCTGCAGCGTCAACTTTTTTCTCCAACATTGTAACTTGTGAGCCATCTCCAGCTTTCAGTGTTCTTATGTCACCAGGGGTATAAACATTATCGCCTGAAGCAAAGTCAGATAAACTGTTTGGCTTATTTCCAGCCTCGTCATCAACCTTGTTTGGTAGGTAATCGTCTGTTTTGCTTGGATCTGGCGTATTCCCTAAATCATAGGCAAATAACTTCGCTGCGCCATTACCAAAAGATAAGGTAGCATTAGCTAATGTTTCTGTCCCAGATGTTAATTCAGTCATTTGGGCTTTGACTTTCCACCCCTGACCTTTGTCAGTTCCGCTACGATCATCATTCACAACAATATATTGGTTACCTTTTATCGTATTACTGAATGTAGATGCTGCTCCAGCCGTATTCTTCATTCCAAAAGAAAATTCAGTTGGACGGAATACCATTGCCAAGTTATTCTTAAAAGGACCCTCTGTGGCTGAGTTATCATCATCCGACTTAAAGCCAATTCCTACATCTGTAGATGTTTTTGAAGCCGTATTATCCGCTGCTAATGCCGTTGTGCCTGAAACTGCACCGACTGCCATAATTGTTGCTAAACCTAAAAATAATTTTGTTTTCATTTTTTTCTTCCTCTCGTTTTTACACTATTTAATTAATAGATTAGAGGAAGTTACTGTCGTAAATTGTCTAAAATATGTTAATTGCCGTCGCTTACGCCATAATGCCTAGTTGTACTTTTAATAAATAGAATAGATAAACTAGTAAGCCCAGGCTAACTAAACTAAATATGATAAGTAACCAATTTACACTTAATGATTTATTTGGTAAGTTTAATTTTCTGACTAAGACCACATTTGAAGATAAGGTCATTAAGAACACACTTAACGAAAACACACACACAATTGCTAAGAAGTAAATCCAAAAATATCCCATTTATATCTCTCCCTTCGGATGTAAATATTTTTTTAATGCCATAATGCTTAAAATCACTAACCATATTAATAACCCTAACAACACCATCGTCATTGGTTCAATAAATTTACCAAGCTGAGGCAATGAATTGGACGTCAGTTTTGGCACAACCACTTCCGCTGGTTGCTTTGGTTTAATTGGCTCCCCACTGGGGGTAGGTTCTTGTTTATCAGCTTCGCCAAATCCCACCCCAACATTGGTACCTACATCAGCTGCTGTGTTTGATGCGTGAGCTGGCATTGACAGGGCCCCACCTAGTAATAGACAGAAAATAATAATGAGACCTAGTTTTCCTCGATTGTTCATTTCCTTCCTCTTTTCTTCTTTTTCTTTTTTCTTTGCTCTTTTAACTTAGTTTTCCATTTAGATTGTCGATAGAAAATAACGATACTCGAGATCACAGATAATACTGCCATTCCGATTGCGATACCTTTTATCCAAACTGGGGTCAGTAACTTAAATGCAGACTCATCATTCATCTTTTTAGCCTGACTACCAGTTATCTGAACTGCCTCATTAAAGTCCCAGGAACCATAAGTGTTTTCAATCGTTACTTTTAAGGTGTACTCCCCTGCACTCGCATTATCCATTCCTAAATCTATAGGAAAATTGAAATTACTATTGGGAGCCATATTATGATTCTGAGTGCTTTCTTCTTTTATTGGTTTTTGACTGCCTTTTTTTGTTAAGCTGTAGGCTAAAGTAAAATTAGACAGTATTTTGGGTTCCGGATTTTGAAATCTCACAAGCAGTGTTTTTTTCCCTCTATGAATATTAGGGGTAACTTTTACAAGCTTGACCGTTTTAGAATCAGCATAATCAATGTCTTCCTCCATCGTCAGTAAACCAATACGATAGGCAAACATTGATCCTACCCCTGATTTCCCCTGCTCATTTTCATCTTGTAGTTGAAAGGCTAAATCAGCTAGTTTAATGCCTTCGTATGATTCTTCTGGTGGGCTTACTTGGATCTCCACAATTTTTTCTTCTTGATTGGCAACTGTTACCTCTGGCGTTAAAATCTTAACCATATCTGAAATAGGTGTCACTAAACTTTTGTCTAAGATAGATTTATCATCACTATAATTAATTTGGCCCGCTTCATTGGTCATAGCGTTTTCTGCAAAAACCTTAATGGTAACAGGCTCTTTTCTCAAACTCTTAACAATCGCTTGGATTGTCTGTACTTCCCCTGGCCGTGTTTGAATATTAAAAAAGTCTTTCGTTTTATCAATCTGTGTTTCGGGCTCAATTATATCGACTGTGTATCCTAATGGCTCCTCCTCAGCACTCACAGTTGAGCTTGTTGAAAGTCCAACAAGAAATACCGTTATAACGGTCATCGTCCATTGATATAGTTTGTTTTTATTTGGTCGCTTTTGTCTCATCGATTCCCTCATAACTTTCCTCGTAGTCTTCTTGATAGTCTTCTTCATAATCTTTTTCAATCGTTGGTAGTTTATTGAACGTCGCCCTTATATAAAGACAGGTTCCTGAAAATAAGCTGAATACAATAAATATCGGATATACCATAGGATGACACAGGGCTAAAATTAAGCTCGTATTGATTGCCGCTAGCAACCAGATAAGATACGATTTTTGCTTTTTCAAATCAGTCTCATCGGCAATCGAATAACTTTTAGCAACCATCCCTATTAATAAAAATACTAGACATAATCCCCCACCAAAAAAAATAAACGACTTTTCTTTTGAATAGGTAACAAAAATTAATAGTTTATCGATTAATGGCTTTTGGTCTGAAATTAAAATCTCAGTATTCCGATAGTATTCATTAAACTTTATAAAATATCCTAGCCAACCTAGAATCAGTACTCCCTCACAACAGAGTATTTTTAATATTTCTTTTCTATCTCTCATCCATTAACTCCTTTTTCAATTCGGGTACATTCTCATTTTTCAACATACTTACTGCCTCTTTCCATTAAATTTACTTATAGTTACGAGGATTATTTTAAGCTCCATATACATAAGTACTTGACTTTCCTTTATCTGTAATCCCTTCACATCAGACAAACGGCTCTAGGTGAGCAAGTTTATTACACTGGACTCAATTCTCAAAAACTATTGTTAGATAGAAGAGCAAGCAAGACGCAAAAAAGCTCTTTTAAAATAAATGAAAAAGCCTAAGTTACAGGCTTCTCCATTCACAAAAAAAGAGTTTAATGGGGGTTAATTGCGAATTCCAAAAAACAATAGTTTATTATAAAACAAAAGGATTGTCAATTTTTTTTTTCGAACATTTTGTTTTTTAACTGATTTCGAGCTATTTTTTTATATCAAACGTCGCAAAACCCTTATTTAACAACCTTTTAAAAATTAGCTTACTAATAAAAAAAAAGTGATTTCTTTTTTTAAAACACTATTTTAAACACAAATAGCCTTAATTCACGTGAAGAAAGATACAAAAAAGAAAGAATTTTCCAGAAAAAAAAGTTCCTAATACCGCTTTAAAATAAGCCATTTTTTTGAACGACACTGACAATCATTTTAAAATCAATTATCATCTTAGAAAGTGACGTGAAGACTATGACAACTATTGGCTATATGCGCGTAAGCACTCACCATCAAAAATTTGATTCGCAACAAAAAGCCTTAGACGACTACGGGGTAGATATTTTATTCAAAGAATATGAGAGCGGTCGAAAAATTAACCGCTCGGAACTGGATAAGGCTTTAGAAGCGCTAAAACCTGGTGATACCTTTGTTATTTTTAAACTGGATCGCTTGGCACGAAGTACCAAACAACTTCTACACTTATTAGAAGGGTTTGAAAATAATCACATTCAGTTTGTCAGTATTCAAAATAATATTGACACCTCAACTCCAATGGGACGCTTCTTTTTTACTGTTATGAGCGCCTTTTCCGAAATGGAAGCCGAATTAATCAGAGAAAGAGTAATGGCTGGCCTTCAGGCTGCCCGGGTTAATGGCAAAATCCTCGGACGACCAGAGAGAACAAAACAAATTCAAAAAGCACTTAAGATGTATTGCACCACCACATTATCGGTGGCTGAGATTTCGAAAAAATGTGATATATCTGCTCCAACTATCTATAATCACCTGAAAAAAAATAATATTTCCAGATAACTGGGTGTAAAATGGTGCCATTAAAAGAACAGTTCTTTGCAATTGGAAACAATAATATCCGTAATTTTTTTATACTAAGTCACCGCCTTGATTCTTTAGTACGAAGTCGATATACTGAAGTCAACTACATTAGGAGGTGTCTTTATGATTGTCTTTATGAACAAGGCTGATGAAAGTAAATTAGCCATGATTAAATATTTATCCTTTCATCCTGAGGGTTGCGCTCTTGAGAGCTTAGCAGAGTATTTAACCCTTTCCGTTCGAACTGCCGGCCGCTATTTTAATAGTTTAACTGAAGACTGTGCCATACTTTTTCATTCGGAAGATTTCATTTTAATAAAGCAAGCAGGCATGATAACGTTAAGTGTTTCTGACAACTTATCTTATAATTACTTTATAGACCGTTTACATGTTATGTATACTGAAAGATCATTTGAGTATACAATTATTCAAACTTTACTAAGTAAAAAGTTTGCTACGATTAACGAGTTAAGCGAAGAACTGTTTATCAGCCCCTCAAATCTATATCGATATCTTTATAAAATTGAACACATTATCCAAAAATTTGGTATGGAGTTTTCTTTTTTTGATAATCAAAGTGACCTAAATTTTATTTATGAAGAAAAAAACATTCGATTTTTTTCTTATTTTTTTTATTGGTCATGTATTAAAGGAATTCATATACCGCCATTTACCTATCGAAAGGAACGCATCATTCAAATAACAGACAGTCTCAACCTGGATGATTCTCAAAATTGGTTGCCGTCAAAATCAGCCCAAATCAGCTATCTTTGTTACATTACCTCTGTTCGCCACAAACAAAAAAATCACACTATCGATTTATCGACAGATGTTCAAGAAATTCTAACTGTTTTTTTTGAAATAAATGATTTATCCCCCCTTTTCCTCCCATTTTCTACCGAAAATGAGTCCATGACTGAGAGGTTATTTTTCAATCTATTTATCCGATTGACTATTTCAGAAATGGATAGTTCAAAAATAAAACAAGAGATCACAGACAATTTGTTGCCTCTTGACAATTCTCTGACACAGTACAGTTACCATTTATTGAAGATGATTAGCGATACTTTCAACATACACTTTACACAGGAAGAATATGCTCATTTCTTTTATTATTCGTTAATAACTTTCTTACTTGTGGACTATCTTCAGATTAATCTACCTGATGAATTTAGAGAGATACAGCACAGATCCATTATCGATCAACAAACAACTGAGTATAACGAACACATTTTAAAGCAAGCTACGTTACTTTTTTCTGATTTTAAAAGTAAATACCCTTTACCTGATGGAAATGAACGTACTGTCATTGGTCTAATTGGGATCATCATTGACAGTCGCAAGAAATCACCACTCATGATTGGGATTCATTATGCGAAAAGTATTATTGGAGAATCCGTTATTCAACAAAAATTAACTTATATGTTTAACCCTGAAAATGTTAAATTCACAACAGATATAAATAAAGCTGACCTAATCATTTCTGATAGTTATGCCCCTACAAATGACATTAGCCATTTCTTTTACCTTGATTCATTGACTGATTCTTTGCGATGGGAAAAACTGTTTGATTATGTAAAAAAACACTTATCAGAGAAAGCTTTTTTGTTATAATAACGAACTAATTTAACCATCAATTGTCAACGGAATAACCATTGTTTAACTCCTCACTTACACAAAAAGTAAATTTATCAAAATCGTATTGTTCAGTAGGAGACTTAGCAATCTAGGTATCTTTCTCCCTATAGGTAATAAGCACTCTCATTTTTAATTGTACCTTTTTCAAAATATGGCACTCACTTTGGCAACTATTAAGAACATTTAACCAAGTCTAAATGATACACTCTTTATATACTAAAAAAGAGGTGATGTTAATTGGCAGTTATTGGATACGCAAGAGTCAGTACTAGCAATCAAAAATTAGATTCACAACTTCAAGAACTTCAAGAATACGGAGTAGATAAAATATATAAGGAACATGATAGCGGAAGAAATGAAAAAAGAGTGATTTTAGAGCAGATGTTAGAGAGCCTAAAGCCTGGTGATACCCTGGTTATTTACAAGCTTGATCGGTTGGCTCGTGGAACACAGCATCTACTTAAGCTACTTGATGATTTTGATAAAAGACAGATTCACTTCGTAAGCATTCAAAATAACATCGATACAACCACTCCTATGGGTAAATTAATGTTTACTATTATGGGCGCTTTCGCTGAAATGGAAGCTGAGTTAATCCGTGAACGAGTCTTAACTGGCTTAAAAACTGCTAGAAAAAAAGGGGTTACCCTTGGTAGACCCCGAATTACAGATAAAATCAATCAAGCTATTGAACTTTATCAGACAACTGATTTAAGTCCTTTTGTTATTTCTAAAAAATGTGAGTTATCCACTGCTACTCTTTATCGCCATTTAAATATTCGAGAGGTCACTTTACGACGTTAGGAAGATAGGTCAGTTGCTATCCTACGTCAAGTAACTCCCTCAAAGACGAAAAGGATTGTTCTGCCTTCATCTATAGCTGATAGAAAGGACAATCTGTCGTTTACACAACTTTAGCGACGTCTGGTTGCGATAACCTACAGTCGGAAGTAATCCCCTTCTAGACGAAGGTCCCTGATTTTCCAACCTCGTCCGCACCATTACCAAACTAACATGCCTTCACTTTTCCGTTACCCAAAATATATAAAGCGAACCATCGAAAGGAAGGACTAATCGGTGATCGCTTTTTTAGCTATTAACAATTCTGAAACAATTCGCAAACAGTTCTCACACATTTATGATTTAAACTACTTGATAAATGGGTAAGACGAGAGGAGGCACAGATGGCCGCGAAAAAATTTATTTCCTTGCAAAAACTCAAGGGTATCAATCGTGATCTGTCTCGGCGGTTTAATAAAAAACACAGTCGCTCATTGCGCTTTGCCAGTGCTTCTGGGACCCTTAATTTTTTAGTTGGCAGCGGTAAATTAGCCCTAGGTTTATTCTCTTTGTCTCTAATGACTTGTGTCAGCGCCTGTTATACCTTTGGCATGGCCTCAGGGAAATACATGATTCTTAGGGGCAGTTTAAAGCCTCTTGAAAAACAATACCAATACTACCGTTATGCTGGCATTATGTTAATCTTCACCAGTCTATTGTACAGTGTCTATTCCCTTCGTTTACTAGTCACCCCTGTCACTGCTACTTATGAGCGAAATGTGGCACTGATTATTGCCACCTTTACGTTTGTTGAAATAGGCCTAGGTATTCGTGGTGTTATTGTTGAACTCAAGAATCAAAGCTTGCTTATTCACGGACTTAAGATGATTAATTTAGCCTCGGCCTTAGTGTCCTTGGTTTTGACCCAAACGGCGATTCTGTCCTTCAGTGATAGTCAGACTAGTCTGCACCCTAGGGCCAACGGGTTATTTGGTGTATTAATGGGCCTATGTTCCGCCTTTCTTGGCTGCTTAATGCTGATGCGGATTCATCGGCTAGATAAACGAAACAAACAGTCTGACTATTTGTCGGATTAATTCCCAAGCTTATGTGAGGGGCCCTTAAAAAGGAGTGTGTAGATGATTAATATATTAGTAGTAGAAGATGACCTTAAGTTAAACCAAATTGTGTGTACTTATCTGAATGATCGTGGCTATGTGGCTAAGGGGTGCCCTAACCCAAATGAGGCCTATGACGTTTTGTATAACAGTCTTTATGATTTGATTATTTCCGATATTATGATGCCAGGAATCGATGGGTTTGAGTTTGCCCAAACGATTCGTCAGTTAAATCCAACTATCCCTATTCTTTTTATGTCTGCTAAAGATGATATTACCTCTAAACAAAAAGGGTTTAAGCTCGGCATTGATGATTATATGGTCAAGCCCATTCATATGGATGAGCTGGTGATGCGAGTAAGTGCCCTCTTACGTCGGGCTAATATTATGGAAGAACGTACTTTAACTGTTGGCAATTTAACCATGGATGCTGATGGAATGAGTACCATGATTAATGAGACAGACATCCCGATGACCCTAAGAGAGTTCAATATTCTTTACAAATTGCTTTCTTATCCCAAAAAGACCTTTTCAAGGGCTCAATTGATGGATGAATTTTGGGGGATGGATAGCTCCACAAGTTTACGAGCCGTTGATGTTTACATCACTAAATTACGGGATAAATTATCAGCTGGAGAAGGCTTTGAAATTGTTACTGTCAGAGGTCTGGGCTATAAGGTGGTGTTAACCTAATGTCTGAAACCAAAGGAAGTGACCCTCGGATTAAAGCCAAGGGTGGGCCAGTTCTGAATGTGATCGTTATTTTCAGCGGGTTAGGAGCGCTGACGACGGGACAGATGTTTATTTTACAAAATTATTTAGACTATGACCATTTACCTCGAGGTTATGTGATTGCGATTGTCGTTTATTGGCTTTTTATGGCCATCCTGTTGACCTTTTTTATTCAAGGCCGCTTTAAACAGAATTACCAGCGGCCGCTAAAAGAATTTGCCGCTGGCACTCGCAAAGTAGCTGAAGGTGATTTTTCTGTTTACATTCCTCCTAGACACTTGCCAGAGAAATGGGACTATATCGATGTTATCTTTGCCGACTTTAATGTTATGGTGGAAGAGTTGGGAAGTATCGAAACCCTCAAAACCGATTTTTTTTCAAATGTCTCTCACGAAATTAAAACGCCTTTAGCGGTTATTCAAAACTACGCCGAAGCTTTAAAGTTAGAAACGACTAGTCCAGAACAATCTGACCACTATATTGACACCATTATCGACTCCTCTGCTAGGTTGGCCAATTTAATCACCAATCTATTGAAGTTAAACAAACTGGAAAAACAAACCTTACAAGCGATTGCTGACCCTTATGATCTTGCCAGACAATTGACCGACTGTGTCTTGAGTTACGAAGATGGGTGGTCTACTAAAGAGATTGAGTTTATTGCGGAGATTGACGACTATGTCACGATTGAAGCAGATGCTAGTTTATTGGAATTAGTTTGGAATAATCTCTTGTCCAATGCCATTAAATTTTCTGATCCAGGAGGGACTATCACCTTAACACAAACCTCTACAGCCAATCAGGTGATTGTTTCCATTACAGATAGCGGTTGCGGCATGAGTGAGGATACCCTGAAACACATGTTTGATAAGTTTTATCAAGGGGATAGCTCTCATTCGACCGAAGGAAATGGCTTAGGCCTGGCCTTAGTTTTACGGGTTTTGCAATTGATGGACGGCACTATCTCTGCCACCAGTAGCCTCCATCAAGGAACTACTATGACTGTCAGACTACCGATTCAGCACAAAATCAATCACTGAGAAAGGGGGAAACAATCATGAATCAGGTCATTAAAGAAGGCAATGAGTTTATTGGCTATGAGTATAAAGACATTATCACCGAACCAGAGCGAGCCTCATTGTACCTTGATGGCTATCGTCATTTTGGTTGGGTACCAGATGATAACTTTCAAGTGAGTGCTGCAAAAGGGAAGATTACCCTCAAATTAAAGCGAAACAGAAAACTATTAAACAAAGCCGAGTTGACAAGGCTGCAACGTCATTTTGATTCCTGTGTGAATGAGCTTGATAAAATTCAAAAATCCGCCACTTTCCCACCCATGATGTGGGCGATTTTGATTGGTTTGATTGGAACGGCTTTGATAGCTGGCTCAACCTTTGCCGTAACAGCAGACTCTCCCATGATTTTATTATGTGTAATACTGGCTATTCCCGGTTTTATCTGCTGGGCGATTCCACCGATGGTCTATCAAAAGCTTCTTCAAAAAAAGCAGGGCCAAATCGAAGCGGCCATGGAACAGAAATACGATGAAATTGATGACATCTGTCAAAAGGGAGATAAATTATTATAAGTGGTTCCTAGCACTCATCCAAGATGATTCATTCTTGGATGAGTGTTTTTATTCCATATACGGTACCGTCACTTTACGAATTAACATGATCGAAACACTTCTTAAGCAAAAGACAAACATAAAGTCATTAAGATAAGGGTATAAGTTAGCCAGCAACACAAGCCAATTGAGGTAAAACAACAACTAACTAAAAAAAGGAGTGCTATTATGCAAACTACAACAGACCAAAAGAAAATCAACGCCATTCGTACCCAATATCTGACTAAAGGTGAAAACAAATTATTACAGCTCAAACAGCTAGATCGCAAGGTGAAGCTACCGGCAAAGCTAGTCGGTGGTGTCGTGGCCATAGGCGGCTCCCTCTTATTAGGGGCTGGCATGTCACACATCATGGTCTGGGAAAATATGACCACTGGCCTTGCTATGGGCATCCCAGGCTTGCTTCTGGCCATCTTATCCATTCCAATTTATTCAATGGTTTTGACCAGACAGAAAAAGAAATACGGCGAAGATATTATCTCATTAACAGACACGTTATTGATTCAAGACTAACATCATTCCAAAGGAGAGATCACCATGACGGAAAAACACGAGGCCTTTGTTGGCTATGAATACAAAGAAATCACCATCAAAGGAAAGATGGCGTCTATTTACACTGATAGTTATCGTAATTTTGGCTGGAACCTGGAAAAAAGTGCCATTCCACCGAAGGGCTCATCTTATGTGACATTAAAATTCAAACGCCATCGCAAGTTACGAAACAAGGCTGAAATAAGTAAAAGGCAACGTCAATTTGAACAAACCATGGAAACAGTTAACACATTGGAACGGTCTAAAGTTTTCAAAGCTGCCTTAGTGGCCTATATCATGGGGGCATCGGTACGGCTTTTATGGCTGGCTCGGTCTTCGCCATAACATCTGGTTCGACTGTCTTATGCATCATTCTGGCAATCCCCGGCTTAATCGGTTGGGTTGTCCCTTACTGGCTTTATCGTGGGATCAACCGCCAGAAAACAAGTGAAATTAATCCAATTATCGACGAAAAATACGATGAGATTTATAATCTATGCGATCAAGCTAATCAATTATTACAGGCTTAATCGGATTTACCTTATGAGGAAGATAAAAACATGAGTAGTACGATCATCGCTGTCATTGTGGTCCTCGCTATTATGGCAATCGTGACCGTTGCTATAAAAAAAGCAAAATAATAGAAAATGGACAACATCGAAGTGGGCACTGATCCTATTAGAACAAGGAGGACTGTCATTTATTGAAATTAGGCGTTGCAATTACTTGTCTTGCTGCTGTTACCTTAATCATCGCAAAAAATCGTAAACACAACTAAAGTTGAAGGAGGATAAAACATGAATACTACTATCGTTATAGCTGTCATTGTTGTCGTTGTTATTTTGGCAATGATTGGCTTTTCAATCAAAAAAGCAAAAAAATAACTGGAGTTTGCGCTGATCTAATCGCTCAAGATGACTCTCTCAACGTCTGCTAGAGATGCACACATCAAGAAAGATCATTCGATTAATGAACGGGCATTTCCACTGATAACTGATGCTTTCGACTAGCTTGTATAAGAAAAAGTTTTAGGTATCCTCACATGTATAACCAGTATTTATAAGTCAATAAGAAATCATCATTTCACTTTAATGAACTTTTTCACTATAATCAAGTCATAGGCAATAGTCATCTTTTGATTCTCGTTTAATCACATTTTTGAGCATCCTGAATTCAAAGCTCTCACTTTTAGTTAGATGGGATGCTCTACTACTCAATGTACCTCAGTGTTTCAATTGAAAAGAGATTGTCCTTCAGAAGATGGCTAATGTCTAAATGATAACTTCACCTACACAAATAAAACTAAGCGATTGAGTCTGATGAAGACGACAATCGCTTAGTTTGTTTTCTTTAAATAACCAACAAGTTTTTAATCCGTCTCGACAACTTAGCTTATAACCTTCAGCCCTATCATGCCTCACTAACGTGACTATTAACATTATGGATTTTGAGTTGTAAACTTAGATCAACTTTCAAAAAACTATTTCATAGCATTTAGCGAAATGATAATGATGGTAAAGTCATTGCATTAATGATAATGCCATATTATTTCACTTTTTTTATAAAAAAAAACGGAATGACTCTTTTTTTGCGAATAATATAGTAGGCGCATCATTTCAACAAGGAGGTCTGCCATGATGCCATAAAAAACTAGAAAAATGTTAGTAAAACACTGG
>NZ_CAUQJB010000046.1:0-26774 GCF_963518325.1 uncultured Vagococcus sp.
ACAAATTCAACAAGCAACGGGGCTCAGTATCGACCGTATTAAAAAGCTGTAAGCAAACACCCACGAGCACGCTCATCTGCAAGATTGCTCGTGGGTGTTTGCTTATAAATTGGCTTTTCCATTATTATCGAATTGTAACTCCAGTCTCGGCGTTTTTTTCCCGAGCGACTCCTTTATTATTGGGGCGAACGATTTAATGTTAATTACGCCCATACTGAAAAAGAGGATGTCAAATACCGCTCACTAAAACCTGTTTTTGTCATCAGCATTTTAGACTATGTGATGTTTCCTGATGATCAGGATTTACGGCGTACGTTCCACATTTATGATGCTGAACACCAACATATTTTACGTAGTAAAGATGGCACCTCTTTAATGCAAATGGTTTTTATTGAATTACCGAAAATTAAAGGGAATGTCCCGCCTAAGTTAGTTGATTGGGTTGATTGCTTTGTTTTCGGTCTGGTACAAGAGACGGCAAAAACTTATATAAAAGATGTGATTAAATTAGTTGATGAGGTGACTATTAGGAAAGGGGAAATCAAACAAATGATTGATGTGATTGAAAAGGCTCGGGAAGATGAGAAGGCCATACGTGGGTATGCAGAGGAAGTAGCTCGGGAAGAGGGCATCGAGGATGGTATTGAAAAAACAGCTCTTAATTTCAAAAAAATGGGAATTCCCTTAGAACAAATTCAACAAGCAACGGGGCTCAGTATCGACCGTATTAAAAAGCTGTAAGCATACACCCACGAGCACGCTCATCTGCAAGATTGCTCGTGGGTGTTTTGTATCTTAAACGACATAAGCTTTCCTGAAACGTCTTCTTTTGTTAAAAATCATTGGGTACATCATGGGCTATTTCTTCAGTGGTTCCCCTTTGTTTATTCTTAACACAGACACTTTTTCAGAAAAAGAGCCGTTAGCACGACTCTTGTGCTAACGACTCCTTACCCCTACGTCTAAAACCATTTACCTCTACGTAAACTCGCTCTACCTTGCTTTTCCGCATAACTTGGAGTGGCCACTCCCTGACATTTTGATTGAAACTGTGCTGGGGTCCGTGTTGGGTGGGGTGATACTTGTCAAGATACCATTGTTGAAAAATCAAGGAGAAGCTTGATGATCCTTGTGAAGTCCCCCAACTCAAAAGACTTCCCTTGATTTTTCTTTCCCCTACTTTCAACCGACTTGTCTGGATAAAGCGCATTACTTGTTGAGGTATCACCATCCATCAAAACAGCTATAACCTCAAATACTGTCTTGATGAAGAGTGCCCATTCAGTTCCTCGGTGCTTGCGTCATTAAGATAAACCCTGCACTCAATCAACGCTCGTCAGCTTTGATTGAGCCAAATTCAGATCGGTCCATTTGAACGAAAAAAAGCCATATCAGACATCATGTCTAATACCGCTTCAATAGTTATAAGGATAGATCCTCATTTGGCCAAGCTTAACAACGGAGAAATGCCTCCTTCTTTAGGAAACTCAAAAAAACAGCTAGGAAAATCCGTTCAAATTGAGTATAATAAAGATGTTAGCGCTTTGGCGCTACACTATTGGCGCTTGATTAGTCAGTTGCTGCTGATTGTTCAAGGTTTCATACTGCATTCGAGACGTCAATCTCGGGTGCAGTAGCCAATGGAATTATGTAATTGTGGGTTTATCTTAACGCCCATATTGTATAATCTGCCGAAAGCGGTGTCAAGTCTTTTTTTATTAAATAACAACAATAAGAGCTCCTCCAACTGATACTATCCGTTGAAGGGGCTCTTTTAATCGCAATATTCCATGCTAATCAGGATTTAAACACCGATTTGCCGATCATGGCATTTTGGATAGGGGCGACAGTATTAATTCATCCACTGATGCGACAGCCGCAACGGATAATTGATACTCAATAGCTTTTGCCACTTCTGTTGCTTCCAATCCATAGTCAGCCACATAGTTGGATAAAGCCTCAAGCTCACTGGAAGTCGTATGAGTCAGTAACTCCGTTTTAGTAGGACCTGGGGCAACGAGACACACCTTGATTCCATGCGAACTTTCCTCTCTCCTGACACCTTCACTAAAGGCTCTGACGGCAAATTTAGTCGCAGAATAGACAGCTGAATTTGCCATCACGCGATAAGCGGCAGTTGATGCAACATTGACGATCGTTCCGTAGGTTTGCTTGCGCATCGTCGGCAACACCGCAGCTGTCCCATTCAAGACCCCTTTAAAGTTGACATCAATCATCCGATTCCACTCCTCCATCTTTTCTTCATGAACCTTTGACAAGAGCATAATCCCCGCATTGTTTATTAAAATATCTAATCGTCCATATGTTGCCACGATCCTTTTCACAATTTCTCTAAATCGGTTGACATCGGTTACATCTAACACATAATACTGGGCCCGTATTCCAGCAAGCGTCAATTCCGTGGTAAGTTGCTGCAATTGTTGTTCATTTCGGCTAGCCAAGACGACCGTTGCCCCCGCTTTCCCCAGTACTTTTGCGCATTGTTTTCCGATGCCAGAGGATGCTCCTGTAATTAAAATAATGCGCTCATTAACCCCACTCATCATCTCTACACGCCTGCCCCATTTGACTCAATCACCTGTTTATACCAGTAAAAACTGTCCTTACGATAACGACGATAACTACCATTTCCTTCGTCATCTGCATCGACGTAAACAAATCCATAGCGTTTAGTCATCTGGCCGTCCCCACAGCTAACCAAATCAATACATCCCCAAGGAGTGTAGCCCATGACATTGCAGCCATCGCCCACCGCATCCTTAATAGCTTGGATGTGTGCCTTCAAGTACTCAATGCGATACGTATCGTGAATCTGACCATCTGGTGTCAGTTCATCATGGGCGCCTAGCCCATTTTCCACAATAAAAATTGGCACTCCGTAACGATCGTTCATGTCATTTAAAGACAGCCTTAAACCAGTAGGATCTATTCCCCATCCCCAATCAGTCGTCTCGTTGTATGGGTTCTCCAGGTTGCGCACAAAGGCACCGATTGGTTCTGCTTTATCTGGTTCAGCACTGATGACTGACGTATGGTAATAGCTAATGGCCGCAAAATCAACCTTGCCATTTTCTAAAACAGACTGGTAATCCGGATACCACTCAATTTCAATGCCATTTTTCCGATAATAATTTGAAATAGAAGCTGGGTAACTTCCTTTAACTTGAATATCCGTTGGAAAATAATTAAACTGATTTTGTTGTTGTGTGGCTAACACATCTGCTGACTGACAGGTATATGGGTAGCATTGCAAACGAGCGATCATGTTCCCTACTAAAGAATGTGGGGCATGTTCATGAAAATAGGCTACCGTTAAAGCACTGGCAATGAGTTGATGATGCAAGGCTTGATGAACACACTGCTCATTCGATTTACTTGATTTTTCAACAAACATCCCACCTCCCAAATAAGATGAGTTCATAATCATGTTGATTTCATTAAAGGTAATCCAGTATTTGACCTCGTCTTTATACTCGTCAATCAAGAATTTGGTGTAACGAACAAACAGATCAATCATTTTTGGACTTTCCCAACCATTAAGAGTTTCGGTCAAATGAACTGGGATATCATAGTGAATCATCGTCACTAAAGGGTCAATCCCATACTTATGACACTCTTTAAAAACATTGTGATAAAACTGTACCCCTTCTTCACAAGGCGTTTCTTCCATTCCTGTCGGGAATAAGCGACTCCAAGAAATACTCATGCGAAAGGTTTTAAACCCCATCTCACCTAATAAAGCGATATCCTCTTTGTAGTGATCATAAAAATCAACCCCTCTTCTAAAGGGAAAATTATAGTCCGATTCATGTTTTTTATGATCTTGAAACATCTCCCAGGTAACATTGATTGGGAAGGTTTTATCACTGTCCGCCTTTTTGACCCGACGAATATAATCCATATGAGACAGCCCTCTTCCACCTGCTTTAGCGGCACCTTCGTATTGAGACGCTGATGTTGCGCCTCCCCATAAAAAATCGTTTCTCAATTCTGGCATCGTTCATTCCTCCTAATTTTCATTATCTGGTTTATAAAGAATCATTGTCGCAACAAATGATATAACCATGCCAATTAAAATACCAATGATGGCATTCAATAAATTACTGCCATATTTTCCCGTTCCAGCATAACCAGCCAACGCGAAAATATTAGGTGCTAAAAAAGCGAAAGACCCCACACCTGTTAAACCAAAATACAAGCCTCCTGATGCTGCCCCAATCATCGCTCCCCACATAGGTGTTTTATACCTCAAGGTAATACCATACATCCCTGGTTCAGAGACGCCTGGAACAATATTAGAAAAAGCACTGGAAAAAGCAAAAGACTTCAAATCAACAGACTTTGCCTTAATTCCCACCGCTAAACAAGCGGCACCTTGTGTAAAATTGGAAATCAAAAATCCAGGCATCATTAATTTATCCATACCCGTTGAAGCAATTGTGGCAATGGAAATTGGCACAGTGCCAACATGCATGCCAACCATCACGACCCAAGGGACTAGGGCACAAAAACCAGCCACAGCAATCACGCCAAATGTCTCATAAAACCAGGTCAACCCATTGGCAAACCCTGTAGAGAATATGGCACCAAGTGGCGCAAGAACGCACAGCATAAGGGGCGTCATAATCAGGATTGTTAAGACCGGTTCAAGGATGGAACGTAAGGATTTGGGTGAGTGCTTGGAAATAAACTTTTCCAAATAACTCATGACCCAGACAGACAAAATAATCGGAATAACCGTGTTACTATAACTAGCCGAATACACCGGTAATCCCCAAATGCTTAAGGATGCGCCCTCACTGACCATCGATGTAAACGATGGATGAATTAAGGCTGCTCCCATCATTGAACCAAGCGCAACATTAGCGCCAAATTTCTTAGCGGCAAATCCCCCAATAATAACTGGCAAAAAATAAAAGGCCGCGTCTGCAACAAATGACAGCGTCACAGCCGTTCCTGAATCCCCCCTCAACCATCCGACCTGTTCCAGAATCAAGACAATCGCTTTTAAAATACCAGAGGCAACTAACATTGGTAAAATCGGGACCATACACCCTACAACCCCATCTACGACGCCAGATAAGACACTCTTTACGGATACTTTCTTTTTCGGCAGTGTGACATCGATTCTTTCCTCAATGGCTGCTTCAGGCTGCAAGCCAGATGCGTCAATGAACGCCTCATACACTTCTTTAACGTCATTACCTATTATGACCTGTAATTGTTGTCCTACAAATTGCGCGCCAATTATATCCAGTTTTTCCAATTGATCTTTTTTTACCAATCCACTATCTTTGACATTAATCCGTAGACGGGTATAACAATGCATGACGGTAGAAATATTTTCTCTGCCACCTACATTGTCGAGTATTTGCTTAGACAAACTTTCGTAATTCCTTGCCATCTTTTTCCCTCCTAAAATAAGTTGCTATATATGGAATGCGCAATATTGGCCAGTTATTACACTTACTCCCTTAGTGTGTTTTCTTCTCTAGAGCACAATCGATTGATATGAAGAATAAGATACAATTCCTCTTCATTACTTAAGCGGAACTTTAACCGTTTATCAACCATTTCGCTAATACTTAGCACACAGGCATAGGTGCCAGGGTATTCTTCTTTCAACGCTTCAAACATTTGAGCATTGTCACTTTTGATTTGCTCCCCTCGTAATACCCGCTGTACTAAATAATCAATGTGGGTAGCAAAACGAGAATAATTAAATCCTTCTTTATCAATCGCCATTCGGAACTGCTTTTCTATCAAATCTATCACGTCTTCCATCAGCGGACCACTATTGACTTTATCCCCTTGCTTCGCTGTTATCTGGCTGTTAATAAAATGAAGGGCAATATTACCCGCTTCGTTTGGGTCTAAGGTCACTGCGGTTTTTTCTTTAATTATTGTCAGCGCGTGAAGGGCTTCTTTCATTTCAAGAGGATATAAGTGCTTCATGTCTTCTTGAATGGTCAAGTGAATCACGAGTTGCTTGTCTAATCGTTGAATAGCAAAATGGATATGATCAGCAAGTGTTAATGCGGCGGTAGGAATAAACGTGACATTCAAATTGTTCTGCGCCTCGTCGATGATTTGGATAGCTGCATCAAGAATTGAAATAGGAATATCCTTAATGCCTTCGTAATTTAAATCATTAATATTATAAAAGGTCCGATCAATTTGACTGAGTGGCACCTCATAGGGTGGTTTGATAAACCCTATTCCTTTCCCAAAAGCGATAACTTCCCTCCCCATGCTGTCCTCGCAAAGAGAGACATTATTGTTAATATTTCTAATAACTTTCATCTCACACCTCCTTTTTCACCCCAACAAAAAAGGTTCTTTGAAGCAAGCCAAAAACATGCGCACTAGCGCATATGTTTCAGGACAAGCCTCAAAGAACCTTTGAGTAACAAACCAGATTAGTTCTATTTAGAATTTCCTAAATAATATCACAAACGCTTTCATTCGTCAATCTCTTTTTTCATCACGTTTAATTCAAAGCAGATCTGGTCTATTTCTTTTGCTATGAACAACGTGAAAAAAACTGACTGAACTGCTTATTTCACTCATCTAAAACGGCCCCTGATCTCGTTATTAAACAATCATCATTTTCGGTTAACGCCTCTGCTCTTAATAAATGCTAACTGGCCTTCCCTTATCAAGGTTGTTTTTTTATGATTCATTTTCAAACTTTTTTTCATCATCCGTCCACAAACATGTGACAATACGAACTATTAGAACTATCTCATAATGTTTGAATTAAATCTTTCTTCGAGCTATACTAGCTTCAACAACTACTATCAATAGAATAATAGTTGAATGAAATTTGGAGGTCATTAGGATGAAATTAACAAAAGGATTGGTAACAGCAAGTTTAGTATTAAGTTTAGGCGTAGCAAATTTAGCGGTGCCTGTCATGTCTACCTATGCAGCAACAGTTGAATTTGAGAACAACTACAAATCGGTTATCTCTCACAGTTTCAGCGAATTAAAAGAGTATACTGGCAAGAAAAATGTCAAAGGATTGATGAACAAATTAGCAACACCAGCATCATGGAAAGCAGCTGGATATAAAGCAGCGGAAGCTAAAGTGATTGCAGCTGACTTTGCTAGCCAAACATATAAAGTAGAAGCTCTATTAACAAAGATGGACAACAACAAAGACTTACATTTCAAAGTTATCTTACTTAAAACAGGCTACGTCAAAGCGGAATTTGGTCTAGAATCTTATGGCAATAGTTCAGAAAAACCTGGCATTGAGTTACCTGGAACAACTGAGCCAGGTGAAGAAACACCAGGAACTGAGTTACCTACACAAGCTGGGATTAAAAAACTGGAAATCGAATTAGACTATAAACAAGGTGATGTTGAATTACAATACCAAGTTAACTCAAACGGCACCGTTAAAGCACAATACCAAAACAAAATAGATCGGGTTCAATTGCAAGGAGCACAAGCCGAAGCAAAATTGAACGAGGTATTAGCTGGAATTGACTTTAAAACAGCAAGCCAGTCTGATATTGTCAGACATGTCTTAGCCAAATTAAACTTGGGATCAGACTACAAGCAATTCCAATTTCAAGGTCAATTTACAGATAATACAAAAGTAAAATTCAAACTGAAATAACACAACTATCCCCATCATCATAGCCAATTTATTAACACTATTCACAACCAACATAGCAGAGACTGTCAAATGACAGTTTCTGCTTTTTCATTTGTTTCATCATGGCTGCGGTTTGCTCCATTCTCGATAATCAATCTGTCACTCCCTTTCGCAAAAGGGTCATTTTATATGCAAAATGAACAAAAACATGTATATTACTATCCTTTTACTGGTATATTAATGTACACTATTAGTAAAGTTCTATTCAACTGGTCCTGTCGGTAACCGACCCTTGTGACTTTCTAGAAATGAACAACTTTAACTACTTGATTGGAGACGCATGATTATGGAACAATATTCTCACCTATCTGTTTATGAAACCTTTAACCACATCAGCTCATCAAAAGAAGCCACCATCTATTGGGGAAAATACGGTCGTTTGGCTCTTAGCTGCCTAAAAGAGCAATCCCCTGACTTTTACGTCAAACTTGTGATGACTAATCAACTGACTAAATGGGTCCACGAAACAAATGAATGGCTTACCGCTCATCGATTGTGTTTATTAAACAACGCCTTGGACGCCGATCCACTTGATAAAGAAGCGAGTATTAACGAGATAGCTACTCATCATATAGGCATTTCTGCTGTTCTGGAAGAGACCATTCAAGCAGACTTAAGGAAGAGAATCAACACCACCTCTTCAATTAACTACCATTCGTAAGTTGTCATTAAAGCTCAAGTCCTCAACAGTCATTTTTATCATGGCTGTCTTTATTAGCAATCATTTAGCTCTTTTCTGCCTAAAGCGATTAATTTAACAGCCGATATTCGTTAAATTAATCGCTTTAGGGCTATACATTATGGGGATAATCTTTCTGACACCCTCTACTGATACAAGTTCGGAATAAGTCATTCTTGATTAGTCCTCAATCGATTTTTTTCATTCAAAAGTTACTTAACTGTTCCTAATATATTTTGAAATCGTCCCTAAGCTAATTCCTGTCATTGCAGAAATATCCCGATACGTCTGCTTATTACGGTATAACGACTGAATTTTTTCAATCTTTTCTTCTGAAATCCTTGGTCTACCTAAGGCAATTCCCTGCTGCTCAGCCCGGTCAATTCCTTTTTTTGTTAGATCCCTTCTGACATTGCGTTCAATCGTCAGAAAACTGTATATGACATCAATATATTGGGTATCTGTTAACTGAGTTGTTATTTTTTTCTAAAACATGCAACTGAATTTTATTTGTTTTCAAAAATTCCAAAAAAAGATAAATTTTTGCGCCCATTATTGCCAATTGTTCCAAGGATAAAATCGTAATCACCGTAAGGCTGTCTTTTTTTAACGAGATATGAGCTAACTTTTCTTCCATTGTTTCGTCTTCTTCCCAAATAATGATACCATCACATTTTTCTTCAATTAAACGTCTGATTGATGAGGTTTCGCTACCACTTACTAGTCCATAATTCATAATCCTTATACTCCTTCACTAATTTTGATTTTTTTGTTTATTAGTTGGTGGTTATACACCATATTCTTTTAGTTTTCTTGCCTAACTATTAGCCTGATGTACTTATGAACAGTGCCGACTGATACTTCGCATAATGTGGCAATGGTTCTCACACTATAATGATGTTTACTGTATAGGTATTGGATTTTTTTTATGGTATTCTCAGCAATTTTCGGGCGTCCCAGTAAGGTCCCCTTTTGTCGAGCTTGTTCGAGCCCTATTTTGGTGCGTTCAGAGACATAATATCGATCTAAGTTAATAAGTAAATTGACTAAAGTTAGGATGTCAGTCGGTTTAGCCGTATCTACCTGATCTTCCAAACTTACCAGTCTCAGTTGTTTAGTTTGAATAACCGTTAATAACTGCTGAAACTCATGTAATGTTTTCCCAAAAACCTTTAAATTATAAACAAGGATGATGTCTTCTTTTTGTGATACTTTCAACAATTGCATCAGTTTTGTTTCATAAATAATATCCGTATCTTCTGTATACAGTTCATCACAGCCTTTCCCCAAAATAGCCGTCATTTGAATCAATGTTGGATAAATGTAATCTTTTCTAATATACCCATACGTTGCCATAGAGAACCTCTTGAAGTAAAGGTCATCTATGGACAAAATTAAGAAAAACCACTCCAAAAATAAAAATAGACAAGAGCGCTTATTAACGTCATAAACTTTCTCGTCTATCTTATTTATGATAGTAACACTCTCAGTGTCTAACACCGACTAATCAGAATCAATCGTGCTCTTAACACAAAGATTATTTCTAATAAACAAATCCCCCTTAACTCATGCTTTTTTTCCTTTAAAATTGGCGACCACTCAAATAGATGTGACCGCTCCCCCTTTAAACCGGACTTTTGGCTAGATGTACAAAAAAAAGACTCTTCGTTCAAACAAAAAAAGCATGAATTAGTCGCTTTGAAAATTATTTCAAGCTATGTCATAATAAAAGTAAAAATCATAAACCAATGATCGTCGTATTTAATGATTGGACAAAGTCAAAATAAAGAAAAGCCTTCACAACAGCCTGTCTATCCACCACACGCATTAATTAATCACATGGTTTCTAAAGATAAAAATGAAGAGTAAACACTCAGTTGACATTTCTGTGGTTCCTAGCAAATTAATCGATGGGCTTTACAAACCCTTTAATAGCCTGTACTTAGCAGTCTGATAAACTTAAATAGTAACATGACCGATGTCAACCCATTACAGACATAGGGTAGAATTTTACTTTTCTTTGCATAACACTTTCACTTACCTACAGCTCAAAATCTGTAAAATCTTTAACAACAGCCTGTCTATCCACCACACGCATTAATTAATCACATGGTTTCTAAAGATAAAAATGAAGAGTAAACACTCAGTTGACATTTCTGTGGTTCCTAGCAAATTAATCGATGGGCTTTACAAACCCTTTAATAGCCTGTACTTAGCAGTCTGATAAACTTAAATAGTAACATGACCGATGTCAACCCATTACAGACATAGGGTAGAATTTTACTTTTCTTTGCATAACACTTTCACTTACGTACAGCTCAAAATCTGTAAAATCTTTAACAACAGCCTGTCTATCCACCACACTCATTAATTAATCTGGTTTCTAAAGATAAAAATGAAGAGTAAACACTCAGTTGATTTTCTCTAGCTCTATCGATTTTCATTTAATATTCAATTTTTATCATAGTTCATTGTTTAATTTTGAAATCAACTTTTGTGTTATCGACATAGTTCACTTTAAAGGTAATCTTTTGAAGTTTTTATTAGCTCCTAACTTAGTAATAACATGATCTACGATTTGTGTGTCTCTCATGTTTTTCAGATCTAAACCAGATAACAAATCGGCAACAACAGCTGTGGCTGCGTCACCTTCAAAGTTTTCTCTAGTACTTTCATAGCCAGGACTGCTAAAATAAACCACTTTAAAAGTCAAACCTGAATTAGTTATCATGTCGCTTAAAATGCCTACCGCTTGATTTTCACTTAAACTGATTCGTTGAACAACCTTGCCCACTTTTGCCGCTTAATATCCCAACTTTTTCTAGATAACCTCCGCTGTCATAAAGGATGTCCCCACAGTTAAGACCATGGTTGAAGCTAAGACAATGTGCGATATTTTTTTAAACTAGTTGTCCTAATCTACACAGGTTTTCCACACATAGAAACAAAAAAAAATAACCAACACCCCTCTAACACGATTTAGGGGGAGTTGGTTATTTTTTTAATGATTGAGTTCTTGGCCAATTTGCAGAATATTCGATGATAACCCATTTTGGCTCATTAAACCTTCAACAGAGGTACCAAACTGATCAGCAATACTCGATAATGTATCACCAGCTTTGACGACATACACGCCAGTGCTGGTTTCGGGTAATTGAGCTTGCTCATTTTGGGCTTGCCCTTGAATCTGATCCATGTTACTTGTCTGATTCGTAGAACTACTTGTTTCTTGAACTGGTGTTGTCGATTGCTTATCAGCCACTTGCCCAGCCTCACTGCTGACGGGTTGGTCCATTTTTGTTAGCTTGGTTTGAATACTCGATAGTTTAACACTTTGGCTCACTGTTGTCACGATTAAATAACACATGAGCACAGAGATTAGCACTAGTAACACACCAATAACCACCACACTCCAGTGAGGCTGATTGGTTGCGGGTTGCATTCGTTGACTTCTTCTTGATGATTGCATGAGACACCTCTTTTTTACGTTCGTTTTTTAAACTTTTCTGATCAAAAACGAAGACAAATTGACCGTTTATAACCTCATTGCCTACATTTAACTACCCCATTATATAACGTTCCGCTTTAAAAGTCGAGTATCTGATTTGCCTCCCCTAACTAGACGGTATTTTTTAAGATAACATTTATTATGATGTGACCTTTTAATCTTAAAAAAAGACAACTGGTATTAACGCCAGTTGTCCCCACTTGCTTATTGTACATTGTCAGGAATAAACACCGCACAAACAGGCCCCACCAAGAATCCCTTTGGATTTTGGGTGGGGCCTGTTTCATTTTTGTCTGTTGAAACGAAAGGAATGGCTAATTCAGAGTGAGGCATTTACCGTACAATCTATCTTAGAAGCAAATTAATCAAGCAGGGACTATTTCTCCAACCATTTTGGGAGGGGGATCAACGATGGATAATGTCTCAAGTCAAAAGGAGGATTCAGTTATGGAGAACCCAAATCCCACACCATCATCTGACCTTAACTACATTATGAAACTATGTTTATTTTATGGCAAGATCCTTCAGGAAAGCAATGCCACCAATGAAATGATTAATGAAAATATTCAACGAATTGCTCGTCACTTGAATTTATCCGAGGATGAATTGTCTACCTATAATGCTCAAACCAGTTTTATTATTATTAACCGCCACGACAACTCCGTTAAGATGATTCCAGTTACTCATTCTGCTTATAATTTTGAAAAACTCGTTCGGGTAGATGATCTACTGGATCATTTTTTGAATGACAAGTTAACTGTTGCTGAATTTTTTGACAAGCTGCGGGTGATTGATTCTAAAACTTACTCTTTTTCAAAGTGGATCCAAATCACTAGCGCCGCCATTTTATGTAGCGCCATGGGCGTGATTATCAATGGCTTAAACTCAAGTATCTGGATTACTTTTTTACTTGGTTTTATCGGTTATTGGTTTTTTCTGGATATCCAAAAAACCATTCAAATTAAGGCCTTTTCCCTCTTATCCTACTCTACCTTTATTTGTTTGGTCATTGTTTTTCTATCTAAACACGCTTTTTTGAGTGAGCCTTATTCGATTCTCTTTAGTTGCATCATGCCCTTACTGCCGGGAACCACCTTTGTTAATTCAATCAAAGCCATCATGGACGGAAATTATATCTCAGGCTTGATTCAATCCTTGGATGCCATTAATACGGCTTTAATGTTAGGTTTACCCGCAGCCATTATTTTTTCCAGTTTATTATAAAGGAGCTTCCCATATGTTGATTAAATTGTGCTTTAGTTTTATTGCTAGCTCGGCCACAGCCGTCTTATATAATGTTGAACGTCGTTTAATTGTCTATTGCGGCATGTCCGGTATGTTCACATGGTTAATCTATTCTCTTTTCAGCTCACTGGGGCTTAGTGAAGCCTTGGCCTCCTTATTAGCCCTCTTATCCTTGACTTTTTTAAGTCGATTATTTAATAAAATAACGCAAATCCCCAATATGATTTTTAATATCTCAGGAATTATGCCCATCGTTCCAGGGGGCTTATTGTTTAAGACATTTAATAACTTGGCAGACAAGCATTATGAAATCGCCTTAACCGATGGGTTTCAAGCGGTTTTGGTGGCTGGTGCAATTGCTGTTGGTTTTATTGTCAATGAGGTACTAACAAAATATCTTTTTTTGATAAAAAAACGGATGAGGTCTGATTGATCTATTTTCGTTGCTCACAGTGACAACCTTATTCTCAAAAACTCTTTGCTTCCGACCTTTAACCTTTGAGCCCTTCGGAATAGCCGTCACAGCGCCGCTCTTTTTCTTTCACGCTTTTCACACTTCCTTAGATAGTAAAAATATGTGAACTGTCACCGTCCCTCTCTACAACACTAAAAAAACAACATCTTTCAAACAAATCACTTTTTATTTGTTTTTTTAAGGAGTATAATATAAAACCGTAACGGATTTTAAAACAGAGGAGATAGAATGATGAGAAAAAAACAACTTGCCTTACTATTATTATGTGGGGTGACTATTTCCATTGGGGCCTGCTCACCTAAAGAGACTGGTGCTCAAAAAGAAACAACTGAAAGCAGTGTCGTTAAACACAATGAGGAGCATCTGGATTACGACAAGCAGGAGGGCTGGGAATTCGCTTCTGGTAACATGCAGTCACCGATCGATATTCAAAGTGCTAAGGCTGAAAAAATGACAGCAGATACTGGAACCATTTCAGTGAATTACAGCCCCGATATTACTAAAGCCGAAAACAACGGCCATAGCATTCAAATGACCGATGGTGGTGAAGCTGTCATAAACGGTCGTCACTTTGCCTTAACCCAATTTCACTTCCATGCAGAAAGCGAACACACCATTGACGGCAAACATTATCCCTTGGAAGCTCATTTCGTCAACACGGCTCAAGATGGTCGCATCGCAGTGATTGGCGTCTTCTTTAAAGAGGGGACAGAGAACAAAGGCTTCCAAGAAGTGCTTGACGATGTTACAAACAAGGTCGATCAACCGATTACGGATATTGGCGACATGATGCCTGCCAACAAAGGTTATTACCACTATCTTGGCTCATTAACAACTCCTCCTCTAAATGAAAATGTGGAATGGTATGTCATGAAAGAGCCTGTGGAAGTGTCGAAAGCTCAAATTGAAAGCTTTAAACAATTGTATGACCACAATAATCGTAAAGTTCAACCTTTGAATGATCGGGTTATTCTTGAGCATGATGAGTAGAATAATCTGCTGTGATTATGTTATTTTAAAAAAACAAAAATAACTATTTTCATATAGTGGAATTTTAAAGAAACAGGAGGAGTCTGTGATATATTGAAGGTGCTATTAATTCAACCTTTTTTTTAAACCATTACTCTACTCTGCATTCCCATAATTAATTGATAGCAAATGGCCAGGCACTCTTCGTGGGAATGCCTGGCCTTTTTGTTTGGATAAATTGAAGTTGAGTTAATTGTCAAAAGGACTAATCCATTTTAAAAGTAGTTCTCTTTAAAAGATTAAAATAAAGTGAGAATCACCTTAACAAAAACACATAATCGCATTGACTTTGGGATTCCAAAACGATATCATAGACGGAACATGATACCTAAGGAGGAATAACATGACACAAGGTCCATTTAAAAATGATAGCGTTGGCAGTTTTTTGCGCCCAACCATCTTAAAAGAAGCGCGAGAGCAGTATAAAAAACAAGAGATCACTCGTGAAGCGTTACGAGCAATCGAAGACGAGGCAATCATTGATTTAATTGAAAAACAACAAACATATGGCTTAAAAGCAGTCACCGATGGCGAATTCAGACGTCGCTGGTGGCATTTGGATTACATCGTTAATTTAACGGGTCTGACGAAATTATCTTTAGGTGATGCCACTATTTTCCAAGGGGTGGAAGCCAAAGATGTGGAAAGTTATTACGTCAGTGATAAGATTGCTTTTAACCCGGATCATCCCTTTTTAAAGGATTTCAAATTCCTTAAGGAGCACGCGGGAGAAGCGGTAGCTAAACAGACCATTCCTGGCCCTTGTATGGTCTATTTTTCCGGAGCCCTTTTATCGAAAGACTATCAAGCCAATCCCGTTTATGACAATTTAATCGACTTGGAAAATGATATTGTCAAAACCTATCAAGATGGCATTCAAGCCTTTTATGAGGCTGGCTGTCGTTATTTACAGCTAGATGATACGGCTTGGGGGGCCCTGATTGATGCCAAATACGACCAAGTCTTAGGGTCTTTAAACCTTAAGCCCCAAGACTTACTAACAAAGTTTGAAGAGTTAACCCGTCGTTCACTGGCTAATAAGCCTGCTGATATGGCAATCACCTTCCATACCTGTCGTGGTAATTTCCAGTCTTCTTGGTTATATGAAGGCAGTTTCGATACCATTTTGGCACACTTATTCAAGATTGATGAATTTGATGGCTTCTTTATTGAATACGATTCAGAACGAGCTGGTGATTTCCAAGTCTTAGCACACCTTCATCAACAAAAAATCGTCCTTGGCTTAGTCACCTCTAAGACTCCTGGTTTAGAAAGTTTGACTGACTTAATGGCTCGGGTTAAAGAAGCCAATCAGTTTGTTCCTCTTGAGCAAATCTGCGTATCTCCTCAATGTGGCTTCGCCTCAACTGAGGAAGGGAATCACCTGACCGAAGCTGAACAATGGGCAAAAGTCCAACTGTGCACGGACTTAGCAAAAGAAATTAACAACCTAGGGTAAGTAAAAAATCATGATACTCTAGCGGATAATGAACTAACGTATCATATACTATTGATATTTTTTTGCGGCTTTGTCAGCTAAGGTTACTTTAATGACCTTAGCTGACATTCTCAAGGTTCTTTGTTGTATCTGAGGGAGGGAATCGCGTTTCACCTTAAACAATATTCTTGCCTAACAACATCATACTGTCCCATTCTTTAAAGCCATTATTTGTATAAAAGTTCACTATGTCATTAATTTTATCTGTTAACAAATACATTTTATGGACGCCACTATCTTTCAATACACGCTCTAATTCAGCCATCATCAAGAAACCAATATCTCGATTTTGTTCCATACCGAGGATGCCCATTTCTTTGATTTGAAAATGAGTTTCGTTATAGAGATTTTCTTTTTGTCCTAGAATAAACCCACAAGGTACGGTCTCAACAGAGCAAATAAAGCCGTAGAACCCTTCTGAATGAATCAATTGCTTCATTCTTTCAACGGCTGTCACCATGGTCCACTGGTCATTCCAAGGAGGGCCGTTAAAGACAGCGACATATAATTCAGATAGTTCAAAGATATCTAGAATACTAATTTCGTTAAAATCCACTGTTCTTCCTCCTTTTTGTCCGATAAGTCATTTAAAACATCGGTTGATTCACATTGATAATGAAGACTAAAAAGTTGCATAACCGTTGTCATAACAACTATTGTCGGCCTAAAAACAAGTAAGCGCTTTTATTAATAAAGACTCAACACTTCGTTTATAGGCGGTAATATACTTTATTATAATGATTCGTCTTTTTATTGTCAATTTTAAAGGTGACGAAAATTACGGTAATTTTGCCTAATAGTAGGCTTGATTTACCCTGACCTTTTTTTCACAATCTTTTCTATACTAAAAAGGCACCCAGATTGTGTCTCTGAGTTCCTTTCGTTTTAGTTCGTCGATATTAATTTTTCACTGACCTTCGCTGGCAAGTCTCCTGGCTGAACTTCTTCCCAAGATTTTACGTATTTCCCTTTGGCCTCCAATTTTAAAAAAGCGCCTTCTCTTAGCTCGTTTCCTGCAAAAAATGACAATTTATAACTACTGCCATCTTCTTTGTAGACATCCTGATAATAAATCACGCCGCCTTGGCCTTGTTTCTCGCCATGTTGACTGTCTGTCATTAGGTAGACGGCTTCCTGAGAAACAAAGGGGTTAAACCGATCTAATTGTTGAGCTATATCATTGTCGCTGGTCTGTTTCTCTGGCGCTAGAGCTCCTCCTACTACAAATACGCCGACAGCTAAGACGGCCATTACGATGACTAACTTAATTACTTTCATGACTGTTGCTCCTTCTCTTACTTGATGTTTCCATTATTAACGATTCTTGGTTTCCTCACATCAAGCCCCAGGCCCAACTGATTATCAACCCAGAGACTTAGAGCTCACTATTACCAACCGATTCGCCTGTTGACCTTACAAAAGTGTTAGTTGAAGGGATTTCCACTAGTTATTGACGACAAAAAAGTTCCTTCAACTGTCTGAAGGAACTTTTTTTAATGTGAATCTTGAATTCTCTTGAACATTTTTTCCATGTCTGTGTTATTGAAATGGATTAAGACCGGTCGGCCATGTGGGCAATTAAAGGGATTCTCACACTTGGCTAAATCCTCTAACAATATCCGGGCTTGCTCTTCATTTAAGTAATGATTGGCTTTAATCGACTGTTTACAGCTCATCATGATCGCTGTATCTTCGCGGAATTTCGCCACGCTAGCCTGTCCTGTGGTTAAGACCAGATCGATCATCTCACGGATGATTGTTTCTTCTTTTCCACTGGGATACCAGGTTGGGTGGGACCGCACTATAAAGCTGTTTTGACCAAAGGCTTCCAGATGAATTCCTACAGACGCCAAGTTATCGGTATGTTCCTGGATTTTCAAGACATCACTGTTGGGATAGTCCAAGACGATGGGCACTAAGAGTTCTTGTAAGTCTGTGCCGACTTCGCCAATTTTTTCGCGGAAATACTCATACTTAATTCGCTCTTGGGCTGCATGCTGATCCACGATGTAGAGGCCATCCACACTTTGAGCAAAAAGATAAGTACCGTGCATTTGACCAAAATATTCCAACTCAGGAAAGCGCCCCTTGGCTGTATCATGAGCTTCCATCTCCAAGTCCAGAACTTCTTCGACTTCCGCTCCAAAGGGCAAGTCAAATTTATGGTCTTCCACATCTGCCACGTCTACGATTTTTCCAGTTATTTCACTTGGCTCGACTATTGACTCTGAGACTATCGGGACCTTAGCAGGGGTTACAACAACTCTTGGCTCTTGGGGTCTTTCTGTTGGCTGATCAGGTTCAGCCCTCTTAGACTCCTTCTCAGGGACGTAAAATCGACCTTCTGCAGCGTCATAGGCTAATCCTTGTTCTTTGAAGGTTGGCGGACGATGGCTTTGGTGACGACTGATTCCCGTTGATTCCACCGGTGTTTCCAAAGGCATGCGAATTTGTTCCAGTTTCTTTTCCTTAGGCAGCGGTCGGTTAAACCCAAGATTGCTGGCGGCATTGGGAATTAACTGTTGTTCACTCAAGGCTTCCTGAATCGCCGAAGCAATCAGAGTCATCAGTTCCTGTTCTTTACTGAGACGCACTTCCTGTTTGGTCGGATGGACGTTCACATCCACCAATAACGGGTCCATATCGATTTTGATCACGGCCAGTGGAAAGCGGCCAACCATTAACTTGGAACCGTAGCCTTCCACAATGGCTTTGTTTAATAGATAGTTGCGAATGTAGCGCCCATTGATGATGATCGATAAATAATTCCGGCTGGCTCGGGTTAATTCCGGCAATGAGACATAACCCGAAATCTTAAAATCCAAGTCCTCTTGTTCAATTTTCATCATTTTCTTTGCTGTTCCCACACCGTAAATCCCTGCAATAGCTTGTTTAATGTCGCCATTGCCTGTGGTACTTAACATTTTATTGCCATCGTGAACCAATCGAAAGGCGATTTGCGGGTGACTCATGGCCAAGCGATTGATAATGTCGCCAACATTGGACAGCTCAGTTTGAATCGATTTGACGTATTTTAAGCGGGCCGGGGTATTGTAAAAGAGGTTTTCAACGGTAATTTTCGTCCCTTTACGTAAAGCGTTAGGCTTGTGCGCCAACACTTTGCCCCCTTCCAAACGAACAAAACTGCCTTCTCCTTCACCTGTGGAGGTTTCCAAGGTCATCTCCGAGACAGAGGCGATACTGGGCAAGGCTTCTCCACGAAATCCTAGGGTCCGAATCCGAAAGAGGTCGTCACGGGTGTGAATTTTACTAGTGGCATGGCGTTTAAAGGCGCTCAGGACGTCATCATTTTCAATGCCATCGCCGTTATCAATCACTTGAATTTTCCGTAGACCGGCTTCTTCAATGTAAATATCGATTTGGCTGCTGTTAGCATCAATGGCATTTTCCACCAGTTCTTTAACGACAGAGGCCGGTCTTTCCACTACTTCCCCGGCAGCAATTTGATTGGCTAACATTTCTGATAGTTCTTGAATCTTACTCACGTAATCGAGCTCCTCTCTTGATTCCTATAAACATCCCGTCAGTGAGACAGGAACGAGATAGCTTCACGAGAAAACTCGTGAAGCCTCCTTCTAAATTCGTTTTTGTAAGTCGTACAATGTGTTCAAAGCGTCCATCGGGGTCATTTCCAAGAGGTTCATCCGTTTAACCGTGTCGATAACACTTAGTTCTTCCGTGGATACTTCTGAAAAGAGAGACAACTGACCTGATTCTTCCTCTACTGGTTCTTGAGCCTTTGGTTTGGCAGCACCGGCTTCCAGTGAGGTTAAGATGGTGGATGCTCGCTCCAATAATTCAAGGGGCAGGCCGGCTAGCTTAGCCACGTGAATCCCGTAGCTTTTATCAGCTGGACCATCCATCATTTTATGGAGAAAGACCACTTCGCCATCTTTTTCCACCGCTCCAACGTGAACATTTACCAAGCCTTTCAGACTTTGTTCCAAATCCGTTAACTCATGATAGTGAGTCGAGAACAGAGTCTTGGCTTTGACTTTTTTATGGATGTATTCAATAATCGCTTCGGCTAATGCCATGCCGTCATAAGTGGCGGTGCCTCGACCAATTTCATCAAATAAAATCAAACTATTAGGTGTGGCATGACGTAAGGCTTCGTTGGCCTCCATCATCTCCACCATAAAAGTACTTTGACCGGATATCAAATCATCTGAGGCACCGATGCGGGTAAATATCTGATCAAAAATTGGCATTTCTGCTGACTCCGCTGGGACAAAACACCCCATTTGGGCCATGACAACCGTCAATGCCAGTTGCCGCATATACGTACTCTTACCAGACATATTAGGTCCGGTAATCAAGAAAATACTCGTGTCTGGGTTCATCTTAACGCTGTTTGGCACGTATTCCTGATGGCCCATTACTTTTTCTACCACGGGATGACGGCCTTCCACCAATTGCAAATTATGGCTATTGGCTTTCATAATCGGACGAGTGTACTGATATTTCTCGCTGACTGTGGCAAAGCTTTGCAACACGTCAATGGCTGCCACTGATTTGGCTAGTTTTTGCAGGCGACCGATAGACGCCTTGATTTGTTCACGGACTTCCAAAAACAATTGGTATTCCAAGTCTTGTGATTTTTCTTCTGCTTCTAATATCAGGGTTTCCGTTTCTTTTAGCTCCGGTGTAATAAACCGTTCTGCATTGGTCAAGGTTTGTTTACGGTCATAACGGCCTTCTGGCAAGTTTGCCAACTGGCCTTTGGTGACCTCGATGTAATAACCAAAGACGCGGTTAAAGCCGATCTTCAGGTTTTTAATCCCTGTATCCTGACGCTCTTTGGCTTCCATCTCAGCAATCCACTGTTTCCCGTGGCTCATGGCCTCCCGGTATGTGTCCAATTGCTCGTTATAGCCGTCTTTAATCACACCACCATCCATAATGGCAATGGGAGGTTCTTCAATAATAGCCGTTTTAATCAAGTCCACCACATCTTCTACCGGGTCTAAGTCCAGCAGTAAATCATTCCACTGGCCTTGATTGATCCCTTCAATCAGTTGGCGGATTTGCGGGATTTGCTCCAAAGAGGTCCGCAATTGAATCATGTCCCGTCCATTGACACTGCCAAAGGCCACACGACCTGCCAAACGTTCCAAATCATAGACTTTCGTCATGGCCGTTTGTAAATCAGCTCGTTCAAAGAAGGCATCCAATAAACTTTGGACCATCTCTTGTCGCTGAGCGATTTTAGTTTCCTGAATCAAGGGGCGATCCAGCCATTGTTTTAGCAAGCGACCACCCATGGCGGTTTTGGTTTCATCCAACAACCATAGAAGTGTCCCTTGTTTTTTTCCCGTCCGAATCGATTGAGATAATTCCAAATTAAATTTTGAATAGTGATCCATTTTTAAAAAGTGAGTCGGTTGATAGACCGTCGCCTTTTGAAGGTGACCCAAACTGCGTTTTTGCGTCAAACTTAAGTAAGCCAACAGTTTATTGACCACCTCTTGTTCTAACTCCGCACTTAATTCGCTAGAAATAAAACTAAATTCAGCGTTTTCAACGGTCTCGTATTGTTCTGAAAAAACCACTTCCAAGCGCTGGGTTAATTTAGTTTTTAAACTGTCCGGCAAGTCGCTGCCTAGAACCACTTCTTTGGTCTGTAAACTCGAGGCTTCGTTTAAGACACTTTCTTCATCAGGCAAGGTGCTGACTTTCAACTCTCCTGTACTTAAATCCACATAGGCAAAACCAAATGCCTGTTGACTATCGCTGGCGACTACGGCCGTCAAGTAATTGTTTTCTTTGGCAGCCAAGCCTTTTGATTCCATCACCGTTCCTGGGGTAATCAGCTGTACGACTTCTCGCTTCACCATGCCCACGGTGGTTTTAGGGTCTTCAACTTGCTCACAAAGGGCCACTTTATAACCTCTTTCAATCAGAGAATCAATATAGCCTTGAGCCGCATGATGAGGGATGCCACACATGGGAATCGGGTCATCGGCATTGCGATTGCGACTCGTCAAGGTGAGTTCCAACAATTGAGACGCCTTAATGGCATCCTCGTAAAACATTTCATAAAAATCCCCTAGACGGTAAAACACAAAGGCATCTTCATAATCTTTTTTTATGGCAAAGTATTGCTCCATCATAGGCGTGTGTTTCGTTTTTTGAGGCACGTATTCGTCACTTCCTTACTCTTGTTCTGGCTTCAATAAATCTTCGTAGGTTAATTCCAACTGTAAATTGACTTGCGATTCCAATAAGTTGGTAAGATGCTGCAACAAATCATTGGCTTCAATCAATTTCTCTCGGTAGCGAATAACCAGGGGGTGCTCATCAAAGGCCGCCGTTAGTTCATCGGCTTTTTTAATGGCTTGTTTTTCCGCCTCAGGTTTGCCGTAATGGGCAAACTTGACGGCTTGTTTTTGGTACTCTTTTATTTCATCGGTCATGGCCACCAATCCTTGATGGTCCTGAACTTTCGCTTCTATTTTTTTATAATCCTGAATAATATCGCTCTTGTCCAACATAGCAAGGACGCGATCTAAGGCTTGTTGGACGTCTTCGTCCATTGAGAATTGGTCTCGTTCCATTCAGATTCCCCGTCTTCCCTAGTCTCTAAAGGGACTGTCCTCATTAATTTGTCCCACTTCAATCTTTTTCGCTTTGCCTGTCACATCGTCTAGTTCGATGACACAGTACGAGATGTTGCTACGACCACTTTCCACCACTTCAAAACGGTGAGGAAGGGCTGTCCGAAATTTGCCGATAACAGCGTCCCGTTTCATCCCTAAAATACCATCATAAGGACCGGTCATGCCCACATCCGTTAAATAAGCTGTGCCCTCTGGCAAGATGCGCCCATCGTTGGTTTGAACGTGGGTATGAGTGCCCACAACAGCTGAAACCCGACCGTCTAAAAACCAACCCATGGCTTGTTTCTCACTGGTAGTTTCCGCATGAAAGTCCAGAAAAATTAACGGCGTCCGCTGGCGAGCTTCCGTCACTAACTGATCAATCACTGCAAAGGGGTCGTCAATATCGACCATAAAAGCTCGTCCCTGAAGATTGATGACAGCTAATTCCACTTGGTTAACTTTGACGTAGACAATCCCTTGCCCCGGCGTTGTCCCTTCTGGAAAATTGGCTGGACGAATCATCTTTTTGGCATCGGCGATAAATTCAAAAATATCCCGGTTATCCCAAGTATGATTGCCCAAACTCACCACATCTGCTCCATCTTGTAAAAATTTCTTGTATATTTTCTCGGTGATACCACGACCTGCTGCCGCATTTTCACCATTGATAATCGTGACTTGAGGACGGTATTTTTTCTTTAATAGCGGTAGATACAAACTAACTGTATCTCGACCGACTGAACCGACCACATCTCCAACAAATAATAAACGCATGACTGTTTCCTCTTCTCTATGTAAACCCATTGTCTAATCTGACGCTGTTTAGTGTTTCCTTTATCTATTTTAACAATTTTTGTAGCTAAAAGAAAGTAAATCAGCAAGTCTTCTCAGGTAATCCAAAAGAGGCAAGTCTTCATGAAAAAACGCTTTTCAGAAGACTTGCCCACTTATTTGATTACGGCCCCTCACTATTGAATTGCTTCTGCCTTAACATTCAAGACTTGTCCCTCATACAGGTTGTCATCTACCAGTTCATTGATGCTCCGCAAGTCATCGATGGTCATGCCAGTGATGGCTGCGATGGCCGATAAGGTATCGCCACTTTGGACGATGTAAGTTTTAGTGCCATTAGGATTTGGTTGTGCGACACCACTGCTAGGCTCTGTCCCAACACCCTCTGATGAAGTCGTGGCCCCACTGCTATTAGTCGTTGGCTGTAACAGTTTTGACTGGTCCGGGGACTCCTGACCTTCACCAGTATTTGGTAAGCGTTGTTCAATTGCTGTGATTTTCTCTTCCATAGCGTCATACTTCTTTTCATTACCAAGGGTCACGTATATCAAAAAGCTCATGCCTGCTGTAAGAACCACTAAAAATAAGACCAAAATAATTGTTAAGATACCGTTTCCCGACGATCTTTGAGCTCCTCCGTTATCACTACTGTGATTGGCGGTCATAACACGTGCTTGAGAACGTGACGCTCGTGTCAATGTCACGTCATCGGTTGATAATTGTTCTAATTCTTCTTCATTCACTTAAATAATCTTCCTTTCTCGCTAAACTCGCTTCATGGGAATGTAAAAAACGTTCTTTTTATAAATTTTTACAATTAATGCACATCTATGAGTTTATCACTATATTACCAAGCAAACAACTTGAAATTTCAACTTAGTTGTATTTATAGTCTTTTTACATCTGGGCTCTCCTAATTTATTTTCAAAAAAAATAGCCAACGAGTGGCTTCACCCGTTGGCTATTTATTCTTATTCTAATTATCTCTTGTCTTACTTAGCGTAATCGACTGCTCGGGTTTCCCGTACAACGGTTACTTTAATGTGGCCTGGATAATCCAGTTCTTCCTCAATTCGTTTGCGAATCTTCCGTACTAAGATGGTTGATTCGTCATCAGAAATCTCTTCTGGTTTCACCATAATCCGCACTTCACGTCCTGCTTGAATCGCAAAACTTGAATCAACACCAGGGAAGTCATTTGAGATGCCTTCCAAGCGTTCTAAGCGTCTAATGTAATTTTCCAGAGATTCACTCCTTGCACCTGGTCGAGCTGCTGACAAGGCGTCTGCGGCCGCCACAAGGACAGATATAACTGACGTTGCTTCTGTATCGCCATGATGTGAGGCAATCGCATTGATGACCACTGGGTGTTCTTTGTATTTCTTAGCTAGCTCTGTGCCAATTTCCACGTGAGAGCCTTCGACTTCACGGTCTAGAGCTTTTCCAATATCGTGTAGGAAACCAGCCCGCTTCGCTAAATCAACGTCTTCACCGAGTTCAGCTGCTAAAACAGCAGTTAACTTGGCAACCTCAATTGAGTGGTTTAAGACATTTTGACCATAGCTTGTGCGGAAACGCAAGCGCCCCATGATTTTAATTAAATCGGGATGCAAGGTGTGCGCGCCTACTTCAAAGGCGGCATTTTCACCATACTCACGAATCGTTTCGTCCATCTCTTTACGAGCCTTGTCAACCATTTCTTCAATACGGGCTGGATGAATCCGGCCATCTTGAATTAACTTTTCAAGGGCAATCCGAGCTGTTTCACGACGAATCGGATCAAAACCTGATAAAACCACGGCTTCAGGCGTATCATCGATAATCAAATCAATCCCTGTTAAGGTTTCCAGCGTCCGAATATTACGCCCTTCACGACCGATAATGCGGCCTTTCATCTCATCGTTTGGTAATGTGACCACTGAAACGGTTGCTTCTGAAACTTGATCGGCCGCACAGCGTTGCATCGCTAGAGATAGGATGTTTTTCGCTGTTCGATCGGCATCTTCTTTCACTTTACGCTCACTGTCTTTGACCATGACGGCTACTTCATGCGTTAATTCATCTTCCGTAGTCTTCATAATAATGTCTTGAGCTTCTTCTCTCGATAAAGCCGCGACTTTTTCTAATTCTTTTTGTTGTTCTGCAATTAATTCTGATACTTTCTTTTCTCGTTCATCAATCAATTGTTGCTTCGAATCGAGTTTGTCTTCTTTGTCTTCAAGTGAGTGTTCGCGCTTAACTAAAGTTTCATCTTTACGATCTAGATTAGACTCACGCTGTAATAAACGATTTTCTTGAACTTTTACTTCATCTCGTCGTTCTTTCAACTCACTTTCAATTTCTAGCCGATACTTCTGATTCTCTTCTTTGGACTCTAATAAAGTTTCCTTTTTCAAGGTTTCAGCTTCTCGTTTTGCTTCTTCTATAATACCAGTTGCTGAGCTTTTGGCGCCTTCAATCGCTTTCTCATGGCGACTTTTAGCTATGTAAAACCCTACTGCGAGACCGACAATCAATCCGATGATACCGAGGAATATACCAATACCTGTACCCATTTGTACACCTCCGTATAATCTTGTATATATGTGTAGTTTTTAGTTGATAAAACACTGATTACTATCAATATGCCCTACTTGCATATTTGCATAACATAATTCATTATACAACTTTTATTCTAATATTTGAAACAGGGTGTGTCAACTTTAAATTACATCAGGCGACTTGAGGGGCAAGGTTTTTAGAAAAAAACGAACAACTTACTCTGATACAGCAAGCGATTCATGACTTTCCATGAACTGAATAAAAATAATCACCTTTTTTTCTAAAAGAGGTGATTTTTACCTAAATCCATCAGATTGATGGGTATTTTTATTAAAAATCTGACAGTTTCGTCTTAAAAATTGTCGAAAAACCTCACCCCTTTTCCAACAAAAAGACAATATACAACTAAACACTAACAATCACTTAAACCAACTAACCAAATCCCTCTCACTCAGCCTTTAACAAGATAACCATCAGACCTCCAACACTACAAGCCTCGGGATTGCCTAGCAAGTCACAAGCAATCCCATCTACACGCCCCGCTTTAACAAGATAACCATCAGACTTCCAACACCACAAGCCTCGGGATTGCCTAGCAAGTCACAAGCAATCCCATCTACTCGCCCCGCTTTAACAAGACAGCCATCAGACTTCCAACACCACAAGCCTCGGGATTGCCTAGCGGTCCACAAACAAT
>NZ_CAUQJB010000047.1:0-26681 GCF_963518325.1 uncultured Vagococcus sp.
ACACAAAAAAAGTGGGATAAAAGCAGATTAATCATCTACTTTTGTCCCACCCTCTATCATCTATGCTAAGTAACTGTCTGTCAAACCATAAATGAATGCTGCCATCTAGCAAGATGCCTGTGCTGATTTTAATTAAGGGTGTCCCTTCTTTGATTAACAACCAGTAAGCTTAGCTATTTTCTTTTCGAACTGGTCTGACATACTTAAATTCGTTTTCTGGATCATGGTAAAAATAAATCATTCTCCCAAGTGACGTATCAAAACAATAACCTGAATGAGTAAAGTCAAAGCTTGCCATCGCTTTTTCGATTTTTTCTTCCACACTGCGATTTTCTTGCTCGTAATCAAATGACCCGTGCTCAAAAACCAGATACTCTCCTTCTGGATTATTAATGTAAGCCATGATCTGACCGCAGCTACTATTTGATTCGCTCCCCCCTTGGTCATCCAATTTCCCTTCGATGCTATCCAGTATGCCACAAATCGTGTCACAGTCCTGTCCGGGAATAAGAGCTTGCTTCTGCCAAAAATCCCAATAGCCATTACTCTCGTTGTTTTGAACAAATAAAAATTTATGGCTAGGAATCGTTACAAAATAAATCTTAATCTCATCTGTTGATTTTATCATCCCAATCTCTCCAAATCCTAAAAAGTAGCGGTCGAAGGAGCTGATTTTTGTACGAAGAACCACCGCTCGAGGCTGTTTACGATATTCGCTGGGAGTCACTCCGTACGTCCTTTTAAAGGTTCTAGTGAAGGCTTCATTTGACGAAAAACCATGATCAAACGCAATGTCCAAAATACTTTTGTCCTTATCCCGCACCTCTTTTAAGGCAAATGCCAGCTTCCTATTCCTCAAATAATCTCTAAAAGAGACGCCTGATACTTCTTTAAACTTCCTAGTCGTGTAGTATTCGGAATACCCCAACCTATTTGAAAGAACTTTCAATGTCAACGCTTCACTATTGTAACTCTTAATGCATTTATCAATCTCATTCATAACTAGCTGGATTTGTTGCTGCCACTCGTACATCTGAATCCCCTTATTTCGTCTGCCCTCCTTTTATTATAAAGACAACAAAAAAATGGCGCTTGATTTGACTTGCGATTACTTGTTTTTCACCATTATTCCCACTTCGTACCAACTTGAGCCCCTTTGGCTTTTTCAACGATGGCTTTCGCCGTAACTAAATCCTGTGTGCCAATTCCAACGGTTTTAAAGACGATAATCTCTTGGTCATTTTCTCTCCCAAGGCAACGACCTAATAAGACATCCCCCAAATCGCCAGAAAAAGACTCCTTCGTAATGACACCATCAGCTAAAGGGATTAAGAGATCACCAGACTCTGACAAAACGGCCTCTTCTGAATCAAAATAGATCTTAGCCCCCTCCTTTAAAATCAAGGGATCTAACTCCTGCATCTGGGGTTGATAAGACCCAACACAACTAATAGTGGCGCCTTTTTTAACGAGTCTACCATCAAAAACAGGACTGGTTGCCGAAGTTACCGTAATGATCAAATCTGCTTGTTCAACGGCTTCTGCAGATGTTGCGACACCAACAATCCGAGTTCCATATGCCCTTAAAGAACGGTTCATCTTTTCAACAAATACCTTGGTCCGTTCAAAATCGAGACCGGCTACTCTTACTTCTTTCAACTGTCTGCCACAGATCATGGCTTCTAATTGACAAGCCGCTTGGCCTCCCGTCCCAATCAAGGCTCCATATTCAGCATCTTTTAGACCTAACACATCAAAAGCCGCGCCTGAGGCTGCTCCTGTCCGCAACTGAGTCACGTAAGTTCCGTCTAACATAGACTCCACCACACCGGTTAAGCCATTGATCAACATCACTTGGGCTGGCGCTGAAGGTAGCCCTCGCTTGCTGTTTTCAGGAAAAATGGAAACAATTTTTACCGCAGCTGCCTCTAATGTAGCAGAATAGGCCGGCATAAACAAAAAGGTCCCATGTCCCTCAGCCTGAATCTGGGTTCTTAAAGGAACCTCACTTTTCCCTTCCGAAAATAAGCTAAAAGCCTCCTTGACTGCCTCAATCCCTTCGCTCATGGAAAATACCTCTTCAATATCTTGTCTTGATAGTAATAACATGCTCTACCTCCTTATTTTTTTAGTCCATACTTTGATTTTACCACATAGTTAGCCATTAACTAATATACAAATTTAATGCATAAAATAGAGACTTCCCTTTATTCAAAAGGACTAGAAACTTATTTTATTCATTTTTTAAAATAATATTGCATTTTTATTCATTTTAACGTATAATCATTATCAACAGACACAGACAGAAAAGGAGCCCACCGATATGAAAAAAATCAGTTTAATCACTTTCGCTTTATCAGCCACTTTATTATTAGCCGCCTGCGGCAAGTCAGCCCAACCAACAACTAAACAAGAGGTTGCGTCGGCACGCGAATTTGGCGTTAGTCTAGACGCTGAAGTTTCAACGGTGGATCCTGCCCTTTCTCAAGATACGGTCAGTAACGAGGTCATCAATCAGGTAATGGAAGGCCTCTATCGGTTAGACCCTAAAGGAAAACCAATTCCAGCCATTGCCAAAGAAGAAGCCGCGATTAGCCCAGATGGTTTAACTTATACTTTTGCTCTCAAAGACAATGTCGAATGGTCTGATGGCAGTCTTGTGACGGCCAAAGACTTTGTCTACGCTTGGCAACGGGTTGCTGATCCAGCCACTGGCTCCAACTACGCTAACTTGATGTACTTCATAAAAAATGGCGAAAAAATTAACCTGGAAAAGGGTGACGTCAACAGCCTTGGGGTTAAAGCCTTGGACGACACCACCTTAGAAGTCACACTGGAAACGCCAACGCCCTATTTTATTTCTTTAATCACAGGAACGACTTTTTTCCCAGTTAAGGAAGAGTTTGCTAAAGAGCAAGGGGATAACTTTGCCACTAACAGCGATACCTTGCTTTACAACGGCCCATTCATTTTAACGGATTGGGACGGCACTAGCTCTCAGTGGACCTATCAGAAAAACGCTGACTACTGGGACGCTGACAATGTTAATCTGGATATTATTACCAATCAAGTGATCAAAGAGGTACACACAGGTTTTAACTTATATCAAAATCAAGAATTAGACAAAATCAATTTAACTGGTGAATTCGCCAAACAAAATGTAGAAAGTCCTGAGTTTGTCTCAACCTTAGCGGCTCGTTCGACTTATTTGGAAATTAACCATGCTACTAACCCTGCATTAAAAAACCAGTCTCTAAGAGAAGCTCTTGCCTCGGTCATTAATGGCGAGCAAGTAGCCGACAATATTATTCAAGATGGTTCAAAAGCCATCCATGGTTTGGTGACAACTCAGCTAATGGAAAATCCGGAAACTGGCCTTGATTTTCGTGAGGATGCTGGTGATTACCTGACCTATAATACAAAAAAAGCCGCCGCTCTCTGGCAAACCGCTAAAAAGGAATTATCAATCGATACCTTAGAACTTGAATTAGTCATGGACGACGATGACACAACCAAAAAAGTAGCTGAAGCTTTGCAGGCGGAAATCGAAGACAACTTAAAAGGTGTAAGTTTAACCCTTAAACGAGTCCCAAAAAAGATGCGGGTTGAACTTGGTGACGCCGGTAAATTTGATTTACTGCTTTCTGGTTGGGGGGCTGACAAATTAGACGCCACCGCTTTTCTCGACCTATTCACCACAGATTCAAGCTTTAACAGTGGCAGCTTCAGCAACTTAACTTACGATAAACTGATGGCTCAAGTCCACTCAGAGTGGAACAATGACCCGCAAAAACGTTATGAAGGCCTGATTGCAGCCGAAAAGATTTTAATGGAAGATGTGGGGATTATTCCCTTGTATCAAAAGTCAAATGCCTCATTGATTAGTCCAACTGTCAAAGGATTAGTTACCTATCCTGTTGGCGCAGTTAATTACAAATACGTCACCATCGAGAAGGAGTAACACATGATAACTTTAACAAGCCAACAAAAAGCCGATTGTATCGAAACAGCCAAAGCCCTAGTCGCTTTTCCTTCTGTCTGCGGCCCCGCCGAAGGAGCTATGCCCTTTGGTAAAGATATTCAATCCTGCTTGGAATATGCTCTGGACTACTGCCAGTCTTTGGGATGTACCACTTATCTTGACCCAGCTGGTTATTACGGCTATGCCGACTATGGACAGGGAGAAGAATTAATCGGCATCGTCGGTCATCTGGACGTAGTACCTGAGGGAGATCATGCCTTATGGCACACTGAGCCATTTACCGGAACGGTGATTGATGACAAATTATACGGACGAGGTTCTGGTGATGATAAAGGGCCTACAGCAGCTTCCCTTCACGGGTTAAAAGCTGTGATTGATTCAGGTGTCACCTTTAAAAAGCGGGTTCGTTATATCTTTAGCACCGATGAAGAAAGTATGTTTCGCTGCTTAAAAGCTTACCGTCAACAAGAAGAAATTCCTACAGCCACCCTTGTGCCAGATGGACGTTTTCCCTTTACCTATGGCGAAAAAGGACTAGTCAATATCAAACTTCATGGTCCAGGAACGACTGACTTTAGTCTTAATGGCGGGGAGGCTTTTAATATTGTTCCAAGCAAGGCTCACTATCAAGGGCCTCAACTGACTGATTTACTAACCCAACTAACAGCAGACAAACAAGACGTCACACAAACAGGAAGTGATACCTTAACTGTTACAGGAACGGCCGTACATGCCAGTGTCAATCATTTAGGCAATAACGCTGTCAGTCAATTAGCTGTCGCACTTAATCACTACGCTCAACACCCACTCCTGCAATTTATCTCCCAAGAAATCGGCCTTGATCCGCATGGAACCGCCTTACTTGGAGAACTGGAAGACGATATTTCTGGGAAAGTTGCTTTCAATTTAGGAAAGTTGGAGATTAATGAAAACAGTAGTCAGCTTTGGTTGGACATTCGTTATCCATTAATTGCTGACTATGCTGACATTCGTCAAAAAATTGAAGTAGCCAGCCAAGCATATGGTTTAGGCTTTGAAGAATACGATCAGTGGGATGGTGCGTTAGTTCCCTTGGAGACCCCCTTCCTGCAAACTGTCCTAAGAACTTATCAGGACTTAACCAAGGATTTCACGCCTCCCGGAATTACAACAGGTGCCACCTTAGCACGGACCTTGCCCAATGCGATTGCCTTTGGCACAAAAAGTTCACAGTCCACCAACAGCACGGCCCACCAAGCCAATGAATACGTAGAGTTAAGTGATCTATACAACGGCATGGCTATCTATGCCAATGTTTTGGCAACACTAGTGACTAGCGACACCTCACTTATAGCCTAAAAAAGAGTCTGATTCCAAATAGAATCAGACTCTTTTTTATCAGTGAAACACCACTCGAAATACTAGAAGTTTATAGGGAACATTTTTTTCATTTACCGCTTCTTTCCCATTTTTCAGCATCTCATCAGTCAAACTATATTCTTGCTCCGCTGTCATTTCCGAAGTTATTTTTGCCCCTTCCGCACTCTGAAAATTAATGGCCAAAAGCGGGTAATACCCATCTTTATCTACTTGAATAGGTTTGGCACTTTTTTGCATCAAGCCCATGGCTTCTATCGGACTAATGTTTGATTGACTGCCATTAAGATTTGTCCCATCAACATTAAACTGATAGGACTTCGTGTCAGTTTCATCAGCCAGATCAGTCACTTGGCTGGAAAAGATAAAACTCCCACTCTTCTCAGCATCCCCATAAAGGACTTGCTGACTCTCAACAAATATACCTTTTTCGTAACTGTCACACCAAATAGCATACTCTGTTGTTTCAGAAAGCTGATACTCAAAGACACTGGTATTTTCAACGACTGCATTTAACAACTGAACTTTATCTGACTCCCCTGAGAGTTCAGAAAGACGAATCTCCGATGCCGGTTCCGATGTTTGATTAGCCGTGGCACAGCCAGTTAAATTGACTAAACATAAAACAATGCCTAGGATACTTTTCTTCATCTCTTCCTCCTTGTCATGGGTTACTGGTTGACATACCGCCTAAATAAGTCATTTAAGGTGTCGTAACTAACTAGTTGACCGCTGTCAATGTCTTTTACTGCCTCTTCAAAATAAGTGATTTGAGTGGTGATAAAGTCATTTAAAGTGTCAGATCGAGGCTCCCAATCCAATTCATCCCCTGCCAGTTTGCGATTTAAAAGCAACGTCACTTCATTGACCACTTCAACAGGTATTTTCGGTTGAGCCAGAAGTTCCGAAAATAAAATTGGCGGCTCAATACCGTAGGTCTCAATATACATACAAGCAAGAATCGGGCGCAAAACATAAAAATATTTCTTAATTTTAACTTGATCCTGCCTTAAATAATCACGATAATTCCCTCGTGCCATATGTAGATAATGATAGATCAAACTCTTTAAGGAGATATGCTCCCGCACCATCTTCAGTAACTCTTCTGCTAGCTTCCCCTTCTTTTGATAGATAATGGGCGAGACCAGCCATTCAATCAGACTAGGGTTGCTTTTTCTCAATAACATCAAGGCCTTCTTCAAATCCCACCCACTGACATCCAGTAAGTCATCAATCGGATATTCGATCACATCCCGCCGTTCCTGAACCGACAAATACCACTCTGGCTTTCTCGTATAAATAAAACGGACATCGTAATCACTATCTTTTGAAGGGAAGCCCCAGGCTCGACTGCCAGATTCGACAGCGTACCAGATCGTCACCTCTTCTTCCTTTTCAATTCGTTTTATTTCTTCTATAATGGTTTGCTTCATCTTTTTACCACCTTTCATCTAAGTGATCCGCATAGTAGGCAATGGCCTTCTGGTACATGGCAATGTCAGGGTCTTCACTTTGGCTAATGACCTTTAATAAAAGACTCATAGCCTGCTGATGCTGATCCAAATTATAGAGCGTCATTCCTAAAAAAACATCGTATACGTTGCTCTGTGGGAATACCCCCTTTGCTTTCTGAAAGAGCTCTTTCGACTGCTGATAGGCACCAATCGTTCGGAAAGTACTGCCTAAGCCTAAATAAGCCCCTTGTAACTCACTTTCAGCTAACCCACCCAAGGCAATCGCCTGCTCATAATAAGGCACTGCCTCTTGTTCTAATCCCGCTACATCATGGCTCCAAGCACAGTGATAATTCAATTCTGCAGAATCAGGCTGTTTTTCCAATAAAGTCTTTAACAACTCACACGATTCTAAAGCATCACCAGCTTCGCGCAACTCAATCGCTTTTTTTAGTGTCATCTCAATCTCCTTATCAACCTACTATCTATTGTTTGAAAAACGCTAAGACTAATTTCCGTGCTTCTTGATGGTCGACCATCGGCTGTGGGTAATCCTTGCCAACCACTACTCCAAGCTTTTCCTGAATCTCATGAGGCATTAAATGAGGGGCGTGAATCCATGCTTTTGGCACCTCTTTTAAGACTGGCAGATAACGGCGAATAAAGGCCCCATCTGGATCAAACTTCTCACTTTGAGAGGTGGGATTAAAAATCCTAAAATAAGGCACTGCGTCCGTCCCCGTGGAAGCTGCCCACTGCCACCCCCCTATATTGCTGGCTGGGTCATAATCAATTAACTGTTCAGCAAAATAGGCTTCCCCTAAACGCCAATCCACCAACAGATCTTTTGTCAGAAAAGAGGCCACTAACATCCGCAAGCGATTGTGCATCCAACCCGTTTGATTAAGTTGATGCATGGCGGCATCAATGATTGGATAACCCGTTTGCCCCTCCGCCCATCTTTGGAAAAGTTGGCCATCCCGACGCCAAGGTAAGTGTCGATAATGCTCTTTCAATTCCTGAGTATTTTGTTGCGGATTTTGGCTATAAATCATGTGATAAAAGTCACGCCATGCCAACTCTTTCAAAAAGGTCTGTTGACCGTCACTCTCCGGCATCGCCGTTGCTACTTGCCAAACTTTACGAATGGAAAGTTCTCCCGTTCGCAAGTAGGGTGACAACCGGCTAGTCCCCTTTATGGCAGGAATATCACGTTGCCGATCATAACGGCTCATTTCCTCCATAACAAATTCATTTAAACGGTCTTCTGCTCGCTGTTCACCAACGCTCTCGAAGAGCGTAATCCCTGCTACCACTTCCTGAAAGACCCTTTGTCCAGCCTCAAACTTTTCAGTCTCTGCCACCACCTTACCTGAAAAATCCGTTAATTTTGCTACTGGTCGTTTTGGCAACTGACGCCACTGACGGTAATAAGGGGTGAATACTTTGTAATAAGAACCATCTTTTTTCAACACACTACTTTCACCATGGAGATGGCTGTCTTGAGTTGCCACAATCTCAATCTCCTGAGAGCGAAAATAACTGGTCATCACCTCATCTCTGACTTGCCCCTTGCCACGAGAATCACGGTTAAGATAGATTTTTTGCCAATCAGGGTACGCTTGCTTTAATGCTTGAAAGGATGCCAACGGCTCTCCTGCCATAAAATGGAGAGGGAATCCATGCTCCTTAGCAACTTTTTCAAAATTAACCAAAGCAGAAAAAAAGTAGTCGTGATTTTTTGTTCCTACTTTAAATTGTTCCGGATTTAACTGAAACAAACATAATAACTGTTCGTCAGTTTTTAATTCTGCGAGAGCTTTCAAGAAAGCCGTATTGTCTTCTAAACGCAAATCCTTTCGAAACCACATAACCACTGTTTTAATCACAAACGCCTCTTTTCTTTATCGTCCCACTTAATCTTCAGTAAAAAGAGCCTGGGTTCATTGACTCAGATTATTCATTGGTACGATATCTCTAATTTTTTTGGAATGTCTATAGTTTACCAAATTCTAAATAACTTTGCCGATCTTTTGCCAAATCGGATTAATTAAACAGACTTAAATTAACTGTTCACCAAAAAATAAACCTTAAAAAAAAGTCCTGTTTTTATCAGTGTAAAGTCTGTGTAAAAAAGACGAAAACAATTGGTAAATAAGCGTTTTGCCATGAAATTTTAATACTCAAATGATATACTCTAAATGTATTAAAAAAAGGAAAGTATCAAGGAGGATATGTCAGTGTTTAAAAAAGTTTTTAAATCTGTTATTTTATTAGGGTTAGTTGCCGCACTTACAGCATGTGGTAGCAAGAACAACGGGGAAGCTACTTCAGAAAATGGCAATGTGGCAATCGATACGTTGACTGTTGGATTTGTCCCATCTCGTGATCCAGAAGAAATTGTCTCTGGGACTGAGCCGATGAAAGAATTAATCATTGAGGAAATGAAAAATCAGGGATATGACATTAAACATGTTGATATCACTGTTGGAACAAACTTTGAAGCCGTTGGTGAATCACTTGCAGCTGGGACCTTGGATGTTGGCTTTATTCCTGGTGGGACTTACGTCTTATACGATGATGGTGCCGATGTCATTTTAACAGCTACTCGTGCTGGTTTATCCATCGATTCAGATGAACCAAAAGAATGGAATGACAATAAACCAACGGAACCAACTGACAAACAAGCCGAGTCTTATCGTGCCTTGATGATCGCAGGTCCCTCTTCAAAAGGACAAGAATTGGCGAAAAAAGTCAATGCTGGTGAAAAATTAAGCTGGGATGACTTAAACAATGCCTCTTGGAGCGTGATGTCCTCATCTTCTCCTGCTGGCTATATCTACCCAAGCCTTTGGATGCAAGAAAATTATAACAAAAACTTATCTGAACTAAAAAATATTGTTCAATCTGATTCATACGGTAGTGCCTTCGCCCGTTTGGCTGCTGGTCAAGTTGACGTCTTACTGACTTATGCCGATGGTCGTCGTGATTACGAAGATACATGGAAAACTGAATACAAACGTGACAAAGATATATGGGATGAAACAGATGTTATTGGCGTAACCCCTGCTATTTTCAATGACACCATTTCTGTCAGCAAAAACTCTGATAAAATGGATGACAAATTAAAATCGGCTTTACAAAAAGCCTTCATCAACATCGGTGAAAGCAAAGAAGGTAAAGAAGTTATCAGTATCTACAGCCACGAAGGATATAAAGAAGCGACGTCTAAAGATTACGACAGCGAACGCAAAGCGCAAGAGTTAATCAAAGACCTAGCTAAATAATGACTGACACTCATTTATAGGTTAAACAAGAGGCCTTGGACATTGTCCGGCCTCTTATTTTTAGGAAAGCAGGAGACAAAAAATGATTAAATTTGAAAACGTTCAAAAGAAATACCCCAATGGCTTTGTCGCCTTGCAAGATATCAACTTAGAAATCGAGCAAGGTGAATTTGTCGCTATCATCGGCCTTTCTGGTGCTGGAAAATCGACTTTAATCCGCTGTATTAATCGCATGCATGACATTGATCAAGGCACCTTAACCGTCAACGGTACAAATGTCAACGCCTTAAAAGGGAAAGAGATTCGGGACTTCCGTAAAAAAATCGGCATGATTTTCCAATCCTTCAACTTAGTCACCCGTTCCACTGTTCTAAAAAACGTGATGATCTCATCTGTTCCAGACCTTTCCTGGTGGCGCCGTTTACTCGGAGTTTTTCCAAAAGAAGCCAAGATTGTCGCTTTAGAAGCCTTGGATAATGTAGGGATTCTAGACAAAGCCTTTACCCGAGTGGATCAACTCTCTGGTGGTCAGCAACAACGGGTTGCCTTAGCAAGAACACTGGCAAGACATCCAGAAATCATCTTAGCCGATGAGCCTGTAGCCTCACTAGATCCAGTGACAGCCAAAATCGTCATGGACGATTTTAAACGAATCAATGAAAGCTTAAATATGTCTGTTTTGATTAACATCCACCATGTTGACCTAGCCTTGGAATATGCCGATCGGGTTATTGGCATTTGCAAAGGGAAAATCGTCTACGATGGTCTTGCCTCAAAGGTGACTCAAGACGTCCTTGATGAGATTTATCAAAAACACGAGAAAGGATAACTGACATGAAAAAACTAGTTCGTGGCAAAACAATTCAACTGCCTAATGGCAAAGAAATTGTCCAAAAACCTTCCTTTACCCCTTTAATCGTTTTGTTAGTCTTGCTCTTTACCATTTTGGCGATGAACGTCACCAAATTTAGCTTTACAACCTTATTTACCCGCGGCCATCAGTTTTTTGCTATTTTAAAAGACATGTTCCCACCCAATTTTGATTTTCTGCCCCGTGTGTGGCAACCTTTGTTTGATACGATTAAAATGTCCCTCCTGGGCTCTCTGGTAGGCGCTTTAGTCGCTGTTCCTTTGGCTTTATTCGCTTCTGCCAATATCGTCAAAAACAAACTGGTTACTGGCTTCTTTAAATTAATTTTAAGCATTCTCAGAACCCTACCAACCATCGTAACCGCCTTAATCGCAACCTTTGTTTTCGGCCTAGGCACCATGGCTGGAACTTTAGCCATCTTTATTTTTACTGTGGCTTACGTGGGGAAACTAACTTACGAACAAATTGAGGCCTTGGATATGTCTACCTTTGAAGCATTGGAATCCATGGGATTAACTCGCTTTCAAGCCTTTCGTTATGCCGTGATTCCAGAAATTTTACCAACCTACCTGTCTACCTCCTTATTTAACTTTGAAGGAAATTTACGTTACGCTTCCATTCTTGGTTATGTCGGTGCTGGTGGTCTGGGAATCATTTTAAATGAACGATTGGGCTGGCGAGAATACAATAACGTCGGCATGATTCTTGTTGTGTTAGTCATCACCGTGGCAATCATTGAGATGATCAGTGAATATTGTCGCAAGAAATTACAGTAAAAGGAGGCCACTCATGAATCAAACAATTACTACTCAACTGTTGAAAGAACCTTCAAAAAAATGGCAATACAGCTTATTGGCTGTCATCCTTGGCGGCTCTTTTATCTGGTCATTATCGGCCATCCAATTCAATGCCATCGATGATGGTGGTTGGAAAATCGCCTTGACCATTATTCAAGGAATCTTGCACCCCGATCTGGATTTGTTGTTAAATGTCTCCAATCAGGGCGTGCCCTACCTCTTATTTGAAACCATCTGTATCGCTTTTTTAGGGACTGTTTTCGGTGCGGTTTTATCGATTCCTGTCGCCTTTTTAATGGCACCTAGTGTGGTACCAAAACCTGTTTATTTGATCACTCGTTTTTTAGTCATCGTCATTCGAACAGTCCCAGCCCTTGTTTACGGCTTAATGTTTGTCCGCGTCACTGGCCCCGGTGCCTTTGCCGGCGTGATGACCATGTCTCTAACCTCTATTGGAATGGTTTCGAAACTGTATGTGGATATCATTGAAGATATCGACACAGGGATTCTTGAAGCCATGACTGCTATGGGTTGTAACACCTTTGAAAAGATTCGCTTTGGAATTATCCCTCAACTCATTGCTAATTTTGTTTCCATTACGATTTATCGTTTTGATATGAACTTGCGTGATGCCACGATTTTAGGCTTAGTAGGTGCAGGTGGGATTGGTTCGCCATTAATCTTTGCAATGAACTCTTATCGATGGAATCAAGTTGGGGCAATATTAATCGGTCTCATTGTGCTAATATTAATCGTAGAGGTCATTTCCAATAAACTACGAAATAAATTAGTGAACGGGTAACTCTACAAGAAAGGCAGATGACAATGAACCTACAATTTTTATCAACTAGCGACCTTCATGGCTATATTTATCCCACTGATTTTCGTCAGCGGAATCAATCATTAGCCTTTGGCGCTACCAAAGTCAAAGGACTATTTAATCAATTGGAGCAGGATGCTGAGGGTCCTCTCTTTAAAATTGACAATGGGGATTTCTTACAAGGCTCCCCTTTAAGTTATTATGTGGCTAAACGAGAGGGTCTCTTAATGGCCGATATGATGAATGCCATGGGATTTGATGCTGGCGTTCTGGGTAATCATGAATTTAACTACGGCCGAGAGTATTTGGAAGCCACCATTGCAAAATTAAACTATCCGATTGTTTGTGCCAACATTTTAAATGAAGAGGGCCAGTCACTGACTGGCCACCCTTATGTTATTTTTGAAAAAGCTGGTATCAAGGTTGCCTTATTAGGTCTGACTACCCCTTATATTCCTCACTGGGAACAGCCTGCCACAGTTAAGGGGTTAACGTTTAAGTCAGCAGTCGAAACAGCAAAGGACTATCTTCCCAAGCTAAGAAAGCTAGCTGATATCATCGTGGTCAGTTACCATGGTGGCTTTGAGCGCGACTTGAACTCTGGCACGCCAACTGAAACCTTAACAGGAGAAAATGAAGGATATCAACTCTTGCACGAGGTACCTGGAATTGACGTCTTACTGACAGGTCATCAGCATCGGGAGATGGCCTTCGCTAACGAGGACTGGGCCTTCACTCAACCCGGAGATAAAGGTCGATTTATCGGCTCTGTCCAACTGAAAATTGACCCCCAATCAAAATTGATTACCAAGCGTCAGGCCGAACTAATTCCCGTAACAGGTGAAGAAGAGCCGATCATGCATCAGGCCTTCTCGCCATTGTTAGCCGAAGTAGAGACCTGGTTGGACCAACAGATTGGTCAAGTGGAAGGCGATATGCGAATCACCGACCCGATGGCTGTTAGAACTCAAGGTCATCCCTATATCAACTTTATTCATCAGGTCCAGATGGACGCAACAGGAACAGATATTTCCGGCACGGCTCTCTTTGATAATCATGGTACCGGCTTTGGGGCCAACATCAGCATGCGAGATGTGGTGACAAACTACATTTACCCAAACACCTTAGCTGTTTTAAAGGTGACTGGCCAGGAATTACGCCAGGCTCTTGAACGATCAGCCACATATTTCGAAGTAGCAGATGGTAAACTTTTGGTGAGCCCCACCTTTCTTTCACCAAAAGTGGAACATTATAATTACGATTTGTACGCAGGCATTGATTACACCATCGATGTCAGCCAGCCAAAAGGGCATCGCATTACTCGCTTCGATTATCACGGGCAACCGATTGAGGATCAGCAACTGCTGGAGATTGTAGTCAACCAATACCGAGCTGTTGGTGGCGGTGATTACGCCATGTTCGGTGCAGATAAAATCATTCGGGAAGTCACCATAGATATGACGGAACTGATTGGTGAGTACCTACAGAAACACCCGCTTATCCAAGCAACAAGCACAACTAACTTTAAATTAATCTATTAAAAAAAGACTCTAAATTTGCGCGTCTGGCGAATTTAGAGTCTTCTTTATGCTGTTTCCAATTGACGATTTTGATAGATGCCCAAAATTCTTCTTGCTAGAGGTCCGACAATTAACCACTGTAAAGGCAATGCCATCACGAGGTTATTGCGAGCCACTATTAAATAATTGAGGAAGATATTTCCCGAAAAATTGCCTTCTGTTACTAAACCAAAGATGGACATAAAGATCACCATCCCACAAACCATACAACCGGAAATGGCTAAAATCACTTGTAAAGGTTTTTCCTTGTTGATTGGCAACTTAAAGGCTAGTTTTTTTGCCACAGGTGCCACAACAACAACATCCAGTACCAAAGCCACAATAAATCCAGGGAAAAACCCAAATGCCACCGACTTCACCAAGCCCATATTGAAGCCTTCCACTAATGCTATATTGTAAATCGTCATTCCTAATACCATCAGACTACACATGACTACTGTAAAGAAAATTCCTTCTTTTTTATTTGTTGGCATTTCATCCACTCCATTTCGTTCTTTTTTTGACACAGACATTATCGTAGCATAAATAAAAAAATTTCGTAAGCATTATTTTCAGAATCTATCACCTTTTTTCCCAATCAGTAAATCACAAAAAAAACCCCTCAAAAAGAGAGGCTGTCTACTCAAATTCTTTGAGGGTTTTCTCACGGGGAATCATATGACTCCCGTAATTATCAATTTTAAATCGCAATCGCTCCAAGGCTTCTTGCATTAAGTCAACTTTTTCTTGAAGAACAGCTTCCTGCTCCTTCAATAAATCGATTCTGGCTGGGACTGTTTCATCCCCTTCACGAAATAAACTCAAATACTCAATTAAAGCTTCAATAGACATCCCGGCATGACGCATTTGACGACTGAAACTAATCCATCTAACATCTTCATCTGTAAACTCTCTAACTCCGCTGACATTACGCTTAACCGATGGAATCAAGCCGATTCGTTCATAATAGCGAATGGTGTCTGCTGAGACTCCAGTTTCTTTACTGACACTGCTGATATTCATCCTATCCCCTCCTGACATTATTTATACTATTTAGTTTACCATAAAGTTCATTCGCTTAAGCCATCTTTATAAGCCTGATATATCCTGACAAAACACGCCTCATCCTCATGTTCGATTAAACTTTCGAGCCTTGTCCGCAGCCCCTTTTTCAAGATTTTTTTGAGCTTTTCCATCTTCCGACACCTCCATGCTAGTTATAGACTAACACTTAGAGTGAACTCCAAGTCAACTCCGTAAACCATTGGGGCCAAATAATTTCTTCATTGATTTCACCTAAATTTTGCAAATATAAGTATGGTAAATTACCTTATGATACAACGATATGCCTCGTTTTTGAAGGCGAAGACACCCTCACTGTGCCATTCGAAGGTCAGGTTCCAGTCCCCTTGAAGGTAAACGCGTTATTGTCGTCTATTACCAGACTGATAGCAAATTCGACTGGCAAATTAATCGTGACATTCCTATCGAGCCTGTGACCAGTTCACTATCTGTGCTTGAAACTGAATCATTAATGGAATAACTGACACTAACCCCTCACTAGCACACTAGTGAGGGGTTAACTTAACTTATAAAGGTGATGGTCTCTATACCAAAAATAGTTGTAAGTACGCGATTGGCGTTCTCAAAGACCTCTGCCTGAGTCGAATAGTTATCAGCCACGGTTATAGTTTCAGTGCCACTATAGGTTAACTGATTATACTCTTCAACCAAGTTTACTTCTTTATCACCTTTTTTATAGAGCATGTACTCATCAATCATCTCTACTTTAAACTCTTGACTCCAGCCTTCATGAAGGACGATTGCCATCACCAAAGAAGACACATTTAATTCCTCTAAAGCCAAGGTTCGTTGATCAATCTCCATGGAATAAAGCAGGCTCTCAGCTGGACCACAGGCATTGCAGCCGCCATGAGTCAAATCCATCGTACTTGTAATCGTTGCTGTTTTCATCTTGCACCTCTTTAAGTCATTTTGTGATAACATTCTCAAACACTAGTTTAAATCTAAAATGGTCAGATAGCAAGTCATACTCAGCCTTTAACAATTGGCACGCAGATTTCGCACATATGCCGGGCCACACATGCTGACCGGTATCTCTCGACAATTGGCGAAAAAAGGACTACCTCTTGCTCAGCTAAAAACGCCCCAATCTCCTGCCATGCTTGTGAAACAGCTGCTGCCGTATGCTCCACTCTGAAAATTGTATACCAACCTTCAGTAAATTCCCCCTCTATAACCTCATCATCTAAAACAAAGTCACAATCGATTACAATAGTCGCATCATAACGGCAGTCCTTAAGCTCGGTCTCTTCGGGATTGTCTTGAGGTATCCCAAAGACAACGCCCTCATTCAATATATTCCTCTCTTTGGCCCAGTCTTTCAATTCAGCCATGACCTTCGCGTTCTCACTACCATACGGCCCAATACTGCGTTTATAAGCTAGTCGGTAGGCAGGTAAATATTCGACAGTTTTTTTCATCATTTCTCCTCGTTGTTCATCGGCCGATGAGCTCTTATTGCTAGCTGACCATAGGGTAACATGATTAAAAATGCTTTTGCAAGGTCCTATTAAAACTAATTTTAAACTTTGACGACAGCTAGCTTTTTCCCCGCAAAAAAAGAGCCCTGATACAGGCTCTCTAATTTAATCTGCTTCGTAACCATTCCGTTGATAGAAAAAGACAAACAGTCCCATAATCAATATCCCTTGGACAATAAATACCAGTAAAGACTGAGTCTCTAAAGTAAATGAGGTGCCCGTTCCGTAGCTGCTCAACATCTGACTAACTACACCGGTGTAAAGAAACTTACTAGCATTTCCCAAACCTTCACTTGCCAAACCAAACATCGGAACAATCGCTAAGATTAAACCAAAAGGTGTCAATGAGGCATTAGCAGACATTTGACTTTTCGAGAAGATGGCAATTAACATGCCAAGGACACAACTCAGCAAACTAGCGATGGTTGTTAACAACAGATACATCCCCCAGTTAAACTGACTCATATCAATGCCGCTAATCAATACGGCTAGCACATTGGTGACGATCATCACAATCATTGGAGACACTATACTGCCCAAAAAATATTCCAACCCATTTACTGAAGAAGTCATTAAAGAACGTAACGTATTTTTTTCCTTTTCTTCTGCCATAGGTAAGCAAGTCAACATGAGCCCCCCTAAAGAAATATTCATGACCACACCCATATTAAGTGCTGACGCGTAGAGAGCTGGAAGCTGTTCAGGACTATCACCTGCTAGCGAACCGTAAAGTATTTTCATAATAGCCACCATCCCAATCGCCATAATCGGTCCCATCATAGCAGAGGTGTTACTGAGAACCATCTTGAATTTTAACTTTGCCACTGCCATTGTTTTTCTGCCAGATAATCTCATGCGCTTAGCTCCCTTCCTGTTACTTTAATAAAGACATTCTCTAATGTTGGTTCACAGGAATGGAGCGCCTCAATCCGATTCTCTTGCCACAACTGATTAATAACTGCCAGTGATTCATCACTGTGAGAAAGTTGACGTTCTTCCTGGGTATCCAAAATAATGCGATAACGTTTATCATCGTTGTGTCGCAAACAAATTTCCTTTGGCGTACCAAACTCGACAATCTGCCCTTCATTTAACAAGGCCACATGATCACAAAGTTTTGTCGCCTCTTCCATATTGTGAGTGGTTAAGAAGATAGCCATACCGCCTGCTTTTAGCTCTTGCAACAAAGAATGAATTCTCCCCGCTGTTGCAGGATCCAAACCGCTTGTCGGTTCATCTAAAAATAAAATTTTAGGTGAGTGCAGCACTGCCCTTGCCAAAACCAACCGCTGCCCCTGTCCTTTGGATAACTTGCCAGCCTTTTGCTTTTTTTGTTTCTCCAAGCCTACCCGCTTAAGTAAGACATTGATGTATCCTTTATCCACATTGAGTATTTCCGCAAAGGTTGCTAAATTATCATACACGGTTAAGCGCTCATAGATGCCACTATTATCCGTCACAATGCCAATTTGCTCATAAATTTTCTGATCAATCTTCTGTGTGTCCCGACCTAAAATCGTGGCAGACCCTGAAGTTTGACTCAACTGCCCCGTTAAAATTTTAATAGTGGTCGTTTTTCCTGCCCCTGAAGGCCCTAAAAAGCCCAATATTTCTCCCTCTCGTAACTCCAAAGAAATATCCTTTAGCGCCGTGTGCTTGGCATAACTTTTACCGATGTGATCCATAACTAAAACATTTTTTCCCATACTCTCCTGCTCCTTCTTTATGCTAATCTTTTCCCGACTTGACACTTAAATACTCTTTAATAATAGGTGGAATTAATATTAGGTAGTAATACCACCAACCAAAAATAAATAGGAGGATTTGCCTGCTCCTTCGCTCAAGCGACTACTGGTTGAGCACCATCTATCTAAACTGTGAATCATTGGCTCCCTGGCACTCATTAAGAGACCCAAACTTTCTCATCCCTACTCTGGATCCCTTACTTAATCAGCATAACAAAAATAAACAGTTTAGGAGCCAACTGCTCCTAAACTGTATTTTTTTCTTCCTCAACGGTCATCTGTCCGCCATTTTCTAGTATTTACCTCTAATAACCTTGATCAAACTTGGTTTCTTTCAGCACATGGGATGCTTATCCACAATCTGTTAATAACTTAATAAACCATAAGTCACGTTTTTTACTATTTGTGAAAAGCTTTTTGGCCAAGTTTGGCTTCCTTTAGTCATCTCAGCTATTACAATTAATAAAACATCATAACCCGTTAACTCTTCTTTGCCTCAAGGTTTTCTTTCAACAAACGTTGTAAGTTTTTCTTTTTGGTCCGAGACACTTCACTAATCAGCCCATTTTTTAAAATCAACCGATTATCTTTAATATTCAACGATAAAATCTGCTCTCTATTGACTAAAAACGATCGGTGAACCCGAATAAATGGCCCTTCCAAATCTTTTTCCACCTCTGCTAAACTGCCAAAATATTCGAGAGACTGGTTCGCTGTATGTAACAACAACCGGTGTTTGTGTGAGGAGGTTTCAATCATGATAATCTCCTCCACGGGGATATGGTGAACTTCATCAAATACTTTGACGGTGTAGTAGCGCCGATTGTCGACTTTTTCTGCCATTAATCGCTCAATAATACTATCCAACGACCGATGAAGACGGGTCACAAAATGTTTCTCATCGTCTTTTATCACATAATCCATGGCTTCAACCCGATAGCGAAAGGTTTCAAAAGCTAGTTCTTCATGAGTCGTCACATAGATGATAAATCCTCGTGGATCCACGCGCCTGATTTCCTTGCCTAATTTGAAGCCATCGTATAACTCATGTTGCAAATCAACATCTAGAAAATAAATCCCTTGTTGGGAATTTTCTGATAATTCACTTAGTAACTCAATAGGATTTCCCGTCACTAAGGTCACTTTAAAGTCATACCGATTAATCATGATGTACGCTTCTAATTCTCTTTGCAGTAACTCTTGATAAAACCAGTTGTCTTCGCAGATCATAATAGGAACCATAGTTGAATCACACCTCCAAATTTTCAATCTTCTTAATTATAAGGGTTCCCATCAGAGTCTACAAGATTTATTATTTGACCTGACTTAAGACACATGTTATGATTAAAATCAATTAAAGACAAAGAAGGTCTTTAATAGCGACATTTAAACTAGGGGGTTATTATGAAGTATTCAAAAGCCACAAATTACGCTTTACATACGATGATTTATTTATTACTTGTTCCAAAGGGGGAGGCGGTTGGCGTTAATCAATTAGCCAAAATGCAAAAACTGTCTCCCACCTATTTATCCAAAATTTTAGGGAAGCTTTCCAAGGGCGGACTTATCGATTCATCCCCTGGTGTCAGCGGGGGCTATCGGATTGCCAAAAATCCCGAGGAAATTTCTTTTCTCGACGTGATTCAACTCATCGAAGGACAGGCCAATCTCTTTCACTGTTCGATCCATTTCGATGATAATTGTTTAATTGAAAATGTGATGGTAGATGCTGAGCAGCATATGGCAGATGAATTAGCCAATAAATTTTTAATCGATGTGGCCAAAGAAATGACAGCTAAGTCCGATTCTCTTCCCCAGAACATTGAGAGTCAAAGCAAAGAGGAGGTGCCTCTATGATTTGGGATTGTATTGTTATTGGCGGTGGCCCTGCCGGGTTAAACGCCGCCCTTGTCCTGGGGCGTTCACGACGTCTGACCCTGCTATTCGATGACAATCAGCCACGAAATCGAGTGACCAACGAATCCCATGGCTTTATTACACGAGATGGGATTACACCTGAGGCCTTTAGAGCAATTGGTTATCAGGAATTAACCGCTTATCCCAGTATTAACATTCAGCGGCAAAGAGTAGTCAGTGTGACTAAACAGAAAGATGTTTTTACTGTGACTGCAGATGATGCCAGCTCTTATTACGCCAAAACGGTTATTTTAGCCACCGGTTATAAAGATGTCTTACCTGACATTCCAGCAATTCACGACTATTATGGTCGGAGCTTATTTAGTTGCCCGTTCTGTGACGGCTGGGAGTTGAGAGACCAAGCCCTCGTCGTGATTGCTGATAATGATCGCGCCTTTCATTTTGCCCAAGTTGTTTACAACTGGAGTTCGGATCTCATTGTTTGCACCAACGGCCATCAGGTGGTAACGGAACAAGAAAAAGTACGGCTCCAAGAAAAAAGCATCTCCCTGTATGAACAGCCCATTGTGGCACTTTCGGGCAGTCAAGGGCAATTGACTTCGATTACCTTAGCAGATCAGACCCAGATCACACGGAATGGCGGTTTTATTGCAGCAAATTGGGAACCAGCCACTAGCTTTGCTAAAGATTTGGGTTGCGAGTTTAATCAACAAGGTGGGATTAAAACAGATGATCTGGGCCATACGACTGTAGCTGGCTTATTGGCCTGTGGCGATGTTTCCATCGTGAACCCTTCACAACTGGTTATTGCTGCGGCTGAAGGCAGCAAAGCTGCGATTGCCGTCAATGCACAGCTCATCAATAAGAGCTTTAACTAAGGGAATTCCCTGTGATTTACCCCTTAACTATTATCAAAAATACAGACCAAAAGAGGAGCAGTTATGACACATCATTTTAACGATAAACACCATGACCATTTTATGAAGAAGGTCAGCTACTTGGACAATCAACAGCGAAACACGACACTACCACCTGAAAAGTTTTTGGCCATGATTCCGCTAACTGCCACAGATAGCCTACTTGATTTAGGTGCTGGAACAGGCTTCCTTACTTTACCTGCTGCCAAGCAAAGCGGGAATGTCTATGCCTTAGACCTTAGTGCTAAGATGCTTGAGCTGATCGCCACACGTGCCGTAGAAGCTGATCTAGCTAATATCCAATTATTAAACGCCTCAATTGATGACATTCCTTTGGAAGATAATACGGTTGACCATGTCCTAGCTTCGCTAGTTCTTCACGAATTATCAGATTTAGAAACAGCCCTTGGCCAAGTCCACCGAGTCTTGAAACCTGGCGGCCACTTTGCTATCCTTGAATTGGAGCAAAGCGACCACGGACATGGTCATCACGGCGCCCCACGCTTAGAGCCAACCACTTTGATCAACTCTTTAAAAGAGGCCGGTTTCATCCTTAAAGACCAGCATCATACCAGTGACTCACTTTACGTGCTGATCGCACAAAAATGACCAAAAGGTCAGAATCAATCGGATTCTGACCTTTTGGTTTATTGCCCTTTTTTACCGATAAACGGCACAAACTTAGCAGTCTTTTTCGCATACAGTTTGAAATCCGGGCGATCTTTGTATTTCTTTTCTAAAAGAGGGACACCAGAAACAAAGAGTAATAAAAGGGTTATAACTAGTGGACCAATGATTCCCCAGAGATTGCGCCCTTCATTCAACGTCACTAAAAAAATGCCCCACCATAACAGAGATTCACCAAAATAATTGGGATGGCGCGTGGTTGACCAAAGCCCCGTTGTTAATAACTTGCCTTTATTTGTTGGATCTTTTTTAAATTGAGTGAGTTGGTAATCCCCAATTACTTCATAACCAAAGCCTAATAACCAGATGCCTATTCCGATAAAGTTCCACCATGAAAAGCTATCAGAACTTCCCGTCATGACCAACAAGATAGGCAGAGACACAATCATCAACAAGACACCTTGCAAGACAAACACATTGAGATAAGCCTTTAGTTTTGCATGCTTAGTCCCCCACCGCTTACGCATGTTAACATAACGGTAATCTTCTCCTTTGCCAATATTCCGCTTAGCCAAATGAAGGGCCAAACGCAACCCCCAAACACTGACTAATACTAAGGTAACTTTACTGGCCATGGTTGGTTCAGGCATCACTAAATAGCCAGTCACTGCAACAATGACAAAGCCTAACCCCCAGGCAATATCAACGATTGAATTATTTTTCAAGTACTGAGCCCAGAAAAACAAACCCGTAAAATAAATGACTAACACTATGGCAATTACACCGATTGTCATCACACGTTCACTCCTTCATCAAATTCAAATGCAACAGCGACAGAACCATCCCCTGCACTTAAGGCAACCACTGTTGAGATCGGCATCACAAAAGAGGGAGGCATCCCCAATTTTGCCGTTAATTGTTCCTGCCATTTTTCTGCTCGTTCACCATCACTCGCATAAACAATCCCATAACTTAATAATTGTTTTTTCTTGTGGTATGCCATGATCTGTCTCAGCATTTTTGACTCATTGCTTTCTAGGTTCAGTGAAAAGCTACTTAACTTGCCCTCACCATTAGCTAAACTGACCAATGGTTTAAGCTTCATTTTTTGTGCCAATCTTCCAAGAGACTGAGGCACACGGCCTGATTGAATCATCGGTTCCAAATCATCAACACTGACCAAAATCTTTACCTTATCCCGCCAGTCATTGGCTTTTTCCACAATTCGTTCAAAGCTTTCTCCCGCTTGAATCCATTGATTAATCCGCATGACTAGCAACCCTTGGGCTGCCGAATTTTGTTTGGAATCAATCACTTCAATCCGAGCGGACAAAAGTTGTTTTTGAGCAATTCGTTTAACACTCTGGTAGGTTCCACTTAATTTATCAGAGACAGTTACTACGATGATCTCTTCATAGAGGGTATCCAGAAAGGCCAAAAGATTTTCAATTTGACTCAAGCCAGGCTGAGACGTCGACCCCCGCCCCAATGTTTTTTGCAATGAAAACAACTCGTTATTCTCAATCGTTAACCGATCTAAATAACTGGCATCCCCAATCAGTATGGCCATCGGCAATACATGGATTTGGTGAGACAATAAATACTCCGCAGGAATATCCGCAATCGAATCAGTGACTAAGGCAATTGGTGCCTTTTTATGTTGTCGGATTTGGTATTGCAATAACATATCATCCGCTTTTTGCTGAATAGGCTGACCCCATTCACGTAAAATGCTTAAAACCTCTGCTGGTCGATTGCTGTGAATATGAATGCGGGCCTTACCTCGATTGACTGCCACAACAGTCGAATCCCCTAAGTCAGCTAAGGCTCCTTGTAATTCCTCTTTCGTCCCTTGCGTTTCCAACAAGACCTCTGTGCAATAACGATTTAGGGGTTTTTCGCCAGCCAACTCTTGATGGAAGTGGCGTTTTACTTTAACTATCTCCTCTGCTGCAACGGGTATCTCTTTATTGTTAAAGGATTGCGTAAACCCTTCAATAAAGAGATAAAACCCTTTTGCACCAGAATCCACCACTTGATTTTTTTGTAGCACTTTCAATTGGTCTGTAGTCTTTTCCAAAGTCAATTTGGCCACTCGTAGCGCATGATTCAACCGGGTTTCAATGGCTTCATCCTGACTTTGACTGTGAAGGGTTTCCCCCCATGAGCGAATGACGGTAATCATCGTTCCTTCCACTGGCTTCTCAATAGCCTGGTATGCATCTGTTATGGCTAGTTTTGCACTGTTAACAAATTGAGAAACAAAGGAGGCCTCATCTTCTCTGGCTAGATTTTCATACAAGCCATTAAAATATTGAGCCATAATAATCCCCGAATTACCTCGGGCCCCTACTAAAGAAGCGTCTGCCACGCGTTCAAATAAGGCTAAACCTGATGTCAGTTGCTCCCCAGTTTCTTCTAAAATCGTCTGCATCAACGACGCCAGATTACTCCCAGTGTCCCCATCAGAAACAGGAAATACGTTGATGTTATTTAACTCCTGCTTATGCGCAATCACCTGACGGGCACCAGCTTGAACAGCAAATTTAAAACGTTGATGCTCCTGCCTGTCTACCATCTCTTCCATCTGCCTTACCTCCAATTAAAGTGGTTCGCTGTTAATACAGTTAGCCCAGAGACGGTTGCTGTAACTGCTGTTCCCCAAACTAGATCGATGGATGTTATCACCACTGGCCAATCCTTAAGGGTTGCCAGATTGGTTAAATCATAAGTGGCATAACACAAGAGGCCAAGGAAACCACCTGCTAAACAGGCATAGACTGCGCTGTCCTTTGCCAAAGCTGGGTTAATAACGAAAAAGACCATCCCTAAAACATAAAGAACATAAAAAATAACAGCCGGGCCTAGGCGGACTTGTCCCATTAACTCGCCTAAATACTGCTGATATAATTTTTTTGAAATAACCAACAACCACAACATATCCAATATTAAAAAATACCCTGCCGCTGTCAAAAAAAGTTTAATAAACTGACTCATTTTCCTTCCTCCTTTTAACACTCGCTTATCAACCGATAAATGAATTGTACCATAATTAAAAAAAAGATAATAATAATTTGCTCAAAGAAATCTTCATGAAACAGTAAAGCGGTTCAACATCTTATATTTATCTTAAACACTTTAACCTTTTTTTAGATTCTGTTCCCTTTTGCTTGTGTTACACTTAATACAAGCCACTAACAGGAGGTTGATTTAAAGATGATTTATTTATTACGTCACGGTGAAACTGAATTTAATAGGTTAGGAAAATACCAAGGCATTCTGGATTCGCCTTTAACTCCTTTAGGTCGGGCACAAGTCTCCCAAAACAGTATTTTATTAAAACATCAGCTGACATCTAGCAAGCAACTTTCCATCTATGCTAGCCCCTTAGGAAGAGCCATGGACAGCGCAAAAATTATTTGCCAGCATTTAGATTATCCCTTCGATGACGTTATTATTGATGAACGACTTCAAGAAGTCGATTTAGGTGAATGGTCGGGTCACAGTTTTTCTGAACTTAAACAGGACTATCCTCAGGCCCTAGCCGCTACAAATCAGTATCAATGGTACTTTCAAGCGCCAAATGGTGAAAGTTATGATCATGTAGTGAACCGCTGTCGCAATTGGCTGAAGGATATTGATTCAGAAAAATGTAACATCGTCATTAGTCACGGTCTCTTAGGACGCATTTTAAGGGGGGTCTACGCCAATCTAAATCAAGATGACACTCTTGAGCAAGCAGTTCCTCAAAAGGGCTTCTATCGCCTGAGAGAACGTGAAATCAGCTATTGCACGGATAATTATGAACTTTATTAACCTAATCAGACAGGCGTTTATGTTAACTTTCAAGGAGACCTAGTCTCCCTTTTTTTGTCCCGATTTTCTCCTAAATCAGATAAATACTCTCCTATTACAACAAGTGGCGATGATCCTATTCAAACGTTTCTCCCATAAAAAAAAAAAGACAATTAAACAACTCAAGTATGAGTCGTTCTTAGTCTAACTGTAAGTCAATCATTCAGCTATTAATTTGTTTGTTACCTTCTTAACGATTGACTCAATTATATGCCTCCTCCCATTTCTCTTTTTCTCCTAATCAACTAAACAGGAAGATTCGCTCATGGACTGATCTCAAAAAATGAATAACGACAGAGCCATTCTATCGACTCATTTGAAGTAAACAAAACTTTTGCTATCGACATATTGACTGCTCTAAGGTCATAATTCTAGGTGATATTTACAAGATATCGTCGAGCGCCTTTGGCCTTCCCAATCTACCACTAAAAAATTAAATTTATATTAATGTTTTTCAAATCCCGTAAGAATCCCTTTCATTTTTTCGTGTTATTTGTGAAGGTGCAAAAAGGAAACCATAAATGCCTTATCAAAAAAAAAAATGAATATATCTATTAGAATAAACTGCTTAAAGGTAAAAATTGAACTCTTCACCTATTCGCTAATGAATTCCGATAGCCGTTGTAACTTCATCGACAAGTGGTTTCAACACAAATAAACACTCAATAATTAGCATATCTCTAAGCCGTAATTGTTTGACTTCAATTGCCTGCTAAACATAGGTATCGCTAACATTAATGATTTAAACAAATGCCTTCTTGTTAAACGACTGACTGAGATTGCTCCGAAATTTTCATAAGAGTGTTTTTATCATTAATTTCACTCAACGTAATTCTGGTTACGTTTGAACTAATATTCGATAAAATAATTCGTTATAAAATGACTGATAACTTCACTCACCCATCGACATTTTAATTTTTTAGCATAACAATCCATCCTTTGGAAGTTTATCGCTGAGATGGCAGTTAG